>NZ_QAIW01000206.1:2344-5375 GCF_003061285.1 Stenotrophomonas sp. HMWF003
GGCGCAATCTGCACGACGCCTTTGCGATCACCACCCCACCGCCGGCGCGGTTGACCGTGGTGGATGACGTGATGACCACCGGCGCCACGCTCGACGCGGCCGTGCACGCCCTGCAACGCGTCGGCCTGCCCGATGCCGCGGTGTGGGTCTGCGCGCGGGTGCCGTGAGTGACCGCTCTATACTCGGACGCTGTCACAGGGAAACACCGCCGCCGATGGATCCGTTCGCCACGTTCGACTTCTCCGATTTCTGGAACGACTGCGAGTATTCGCAGCAGAACTACCAGGAGCCGCCGCCCAGCGATGCGCTCATTGCCGAACTGCAGGCCGAATTCGGCTATCGCTTCCCCGATGCGTACATCGCACTGGCCCGCCGTCACAACGGCGGCCTGCTGCAGCGCAGCTGCCATCCGATGGACGAAGCCACCAGCTGGGCCGACGACCACATTGAAGTCAGCGGCCTGCACGCCATCGGACGCCAGGCACGGTACTCGTTGGGCGGGGAGATCGGCACGCGGTTCATGCAGCGCGAGTGGGGCTACCCGGACATCGGGATCGTCATCGCCGACTGCCCCAGCGCCGGGCACGACCTGATCATGCTCGACTACCGCCAGTGCGGCCCGCAGGGCGAACCGCAGGTGGTGCACGTGGACCAGGAAGCGGACTACGCGATCACGCCGGTCGCCCCGGACTTCACCACCTTCATCCACGGACTGGTGGATGAAGAAGCGTTCAACGATGCAGCCGAAACCCTGGAGATCGATCTGGTCACCGTGGACCGCGGCACGCTGTCGCCGATCGTGCAGCGTGCGCTGGAGGCATCGGCCGATGTGCTGCCCGAGGGTGAGCGCGTGCTGCGTGCGCTGGCGCGCCGGATCACTGAGGAAAAGGGCTTCTTCGCGCTGCATGCCGACCCCGATTCGCACCGCATGTACGACCTGATGTTCTGGCTGTACTCGCAGCTGACCACGGCCACCTCGTTCACCCATTTCGTCAAACTTCCGGCCGAACAGGACGACTACGCAACGCCGTGCTACGAACTCATGCTGCCGTTCGACCTGGTCGTGGCACCCTTCGGCTTCAAGACCGGTGGGTTCGCGCCCGGCTTCGTCGAAGAGTGGTGGGATACACGGGTGGCCGAGGGGGCGATCGTGCCGGTGGAAGGAGGCTGGCGCTTCAGCGCGGCGGCCGAACAGGCGCTGCTGGCTGCCGTGGCGGTGGAGCAGACTTGATACTGTTGGACCCAGACCCCTGCCAGGCATTGCCCGGCACTCACCCGCAAGGAGCACCACGCATGGGCAGGAATCGGAGGGCCGCACTGCTGCTGGCCGGCATCGTCTGCATGGCCGGCTGCCAGCCGGTCGCAGACCTCAACATGCCAATGGCGCCGCCATCGGCAGCCCCGCTGCCGCAGGTGCGTATCCAGATGCGCGACGTGGACGAGCAGGGGCGCGCCGGGACGACCCGGCTGACGGATGAGAACGGCCAGCCGTTGGCCGTGCTGGAGCCGGCGTTCATCACCACTGCGGATGTGGAATCGGTGGCGTTGGACGTCGATCTGCATCGTGGTGCGCCCGTGCTCACCCTCACCATGAAGGACGCGTCCGCGTCGCGCATCCATGCCGCCACCGAAGCGCGCGTTGGCCGCCGGGTTGCCTTCAGCGTGGGCGACAGGGTGCTGTCGGTGGCGACCATCCAGGGCCCGTTTGGCAAGGGCATGCAGGTGTCCGGGCTGGTGGACCCGGACCAGGCACAGCGCATGTACACGGAAATCACCGGGAAAACGCCCTGACGGAAAGGGCCCTACGGCGGAAAGGAGTCTGCTCGATGCACGCACGAACCTGGCTGGTCGGCCTGGCAATGGCCATGGGGGTGCTCCCGGCACGCGCCAGCGAACCCTGCCGCTGGCCGGCGGCGATGCCGTCGCCCGCGGTGGTGCTGGTGGGTGAGATACATGGCACCGATCAGGCGCCGGCCTTCGTGGGCGAGCTGGCCTGCGCCGCCGCCGCCGAGGGTACGGCGGTCACCGTTGCGCTGGAAATCAGCGCCCGGGAACAGGCGCGGCTGGACGCCTACCTGGCATCGGCGGGTACCCCGGACGCGCGGGCGGCGCTGCTGGCCGGCCCGTTCTGGACCCGCTCCACCCAGGACGGGCGGTCCAGCACGGCGATGCTGGCGCTGCTGGAACGGCTGCGCCGACTCCACGCCGACGGCCGCCGCATCGCGGTTATCGCAGTGGACGAGGAACGCGCCGGCACCCGCGACGTGGGCATGGCCGAGCACATCACGCGTGCGGTGCACCCCGGCGGGCGCGTGATTGCGCTGCTGGGCAACGTGCATGCCAGCCAGCGGCTGGGGCGGCCGAACCTGCCCGACTACGCGCCGGCGGGCTACCTGCTGCGTACGCTCGCACCGCTGGGTGTACGCGTGGGTGCCCGCGGCGGTGAGGCGTGGGTGTGCGCGCCGACGTGTGGCGTACTCGCGGTTGGCGATCAGCGCGTGGGCGATGGGCCGATCGGGTATGCCGCTGGCGACCGTGCGCAGTCGGGGTATGACGGTAGTTACACCGTGTCTTTGTACACCGCGTCGCTGCCTGCGGTGGGGCTGGACCGGCAGACAGCCGGGCAGAGCCCGGCGCTACGGTAGGGCGTCGAAGAGGCAGCCGGGCAGAGTCCGGCGCTACGGTGGAATATGGAAGGGAGCCCGGCGCGTCAGCGGAAGTTGGCTTCGATCTGTTCCAGCGACTTGCCCTTGGTTTCCGGCAGCCAGAACGCGGCGATCAGGAAGTACAGCAGCGTGCACGCAGCCCAGAAGAAGAACATGCTGGCGTAGCCGTGGTGGCCCACGGTGGGCAGGAAGATCGCGGCGATCACGGTGGACACGAACTGGTTGATCAGCAGCGCGATGCTCATGCCGTTGGAGCGGATGCGGGTGGGCATCAGTTCGGACAGCGCCAGCCACACGCACACGCCCGGACCCACCGCGAAGAACGCCACGAACAGCAGGATGCAGCCGGCCACCAGCCAGCCGTG
>NZ_QAIW01000207.1:0-6833 GCF_003061285.1 Stenotrophomonas sp. HMWF003
CCCCCGCCGCCACGGCCCCCGGCGCGGTTGCCGTCGATGTTCCCGCCGTCGCCCACCCGGCCGGTGAAACCCCCCAGTGGTGGTACCGCAGCGGGGCCGCCCGTGCCGCCGGCAGCGGCGCCATGGACGGCAAGGCCAAGAATGTCATCCTGTTCCTGGGTGACGGAATGAGCCTCACCACGGTCGCCGCCGCGCGGATCTTCGAAGGCCAGCGCAACGGCAACCCGGGTGAAGAGAACCTGCTGTCCTGGGAGCGCTTCCCGGCCACCGCGTTCAGCAAGACCTACAACACCGACTCGCAGACCCCCGATTCGGCCGGCACCATGACCGCCATCACCACCGGCGTGAAGACCCACATGGGCGCCATCGGCGTCAGTGCCGGCACCCGCAACGACTGCGCCGACAGCCTCAACAAGGGCCTGCTGACCTGGCTGCAGCTGGCCGACAGCGCGCACATGGCCACCGGCATCGTCTCCACCGCGCGCCTGACCCACGCCACCCCGGCGGCCACCTACGCGCACTCGCCCGAGCGCAACTGGGAAAACGACACCGACGTGCCCGAGGCCGCCAAGGCTGCCGGCTGCACCGACATCGCCCAGCAGCTGCTGTCCACCGCCCGCTATGGCCGGGGCCCGCTGGTCGCCCTGGGCGGCGGCCGCGGTGAATTCACCACCGTGGAAGAGCGCGATCCCGAGTACGACGACAAGGTCGGCCAGCGCCTGGACGGGCGCAGCCTGGTCACCGAATGGCAGCAGGCCCACCCGCAGGGCGCCTATGTCTGGAACGCCAATCAGCTGCAGGCCGCGCGCAATGCCCCGGCACTGCTGGGCCTGTTCGAGCCGGACCACATGCGTTACGAGATCGAGCGCAAGGACGACCCGTCCGGCGAACCCAGCCTGGCCGAGCTGACCAAGGCCGCCATCAACACCCTGTCCCGGCACAAGGAAGGCTACGTGCTGATGGTCGAGGGCGCCCGCATCGACCATGCCAACCACAGCGGCAACGCGTACCGCGCCCTCAGCGACACCGTGGCCCTGTCCGATGCCGTGCGCGCGGCCGTCGAGGCGACCTCCGACCAGGACACCCTGATCATCGTCACCGCCGACCACTCGCACACCCTGAACTTCGTCGGCTACCCGGCCCGCGGCAACCCGATCCTGGGCAAGGTCAAGGACAAGGGCGGCGAAGACGGCGTGGGCGGCCTGGACGTGGCCCGCGACGGCCTCGGCCTGCCCTACACCACGCTCAGCTATGCCAACGGCCCCGGCTATACCGGCGCCACCAACCAGCAGCCGGCCGGCCCGAAGGTGTACCCGCACAACCCGAGCAGCTTCGACCCGGCCGCCGGCCGACCGGACCTGAGCCACGTGGACACCGAGCACCCCGATTACATGCAGGAAGCGCTGGTACCGACCAAGAGTGAAACCCATGGCGGCGAAGACGTCGGCATCTGGGCACGTGGCCCGGGCAGCAAAGCCATCCGCGGCACCATGGAACAGAACACGATCTACCACATGATCGTGCAGGCCACCCCGCGCCTGCGCCAGCGCCTGTGCGAGGCCGGTACCTGCGACGCCAAGGGCGTGCCGGTGGACCTGCCCACGCCGAAGGCGTTCGAGCGCAAGGCCGACGCCAACTGATGCCGGCCCGGCTCTCCGCCGCCCGCAGCAGGGGCCGCCACGTGCGGTTCCTGCTGTTGATCGCCGGACTGGCCAGCACCGGCCACGCGCTGGCCCAGGGCCCGGCCTGCCGGGTCCTCACCGAGGAACACGGGCTGTGGCCGTTGCCCGGCTGCGAGGTGGTCGACGGCGCGCCCCGGATCGCCGCGGACGTCCTGCCGGACCTCCCTTACGATACCGACGGACTGGCGGCGGTGTACGCCGCCGACAGCTTTCATTACGTCACCCGTGCCGGCCGCACCCAGGCCGTGCTGACCTGGGACAGCGGGCCGGACTACGTCGAAGAGGGGCTGCTGCGCGGCCGTGTCGGCCCACGCGTCGGCTACTTCACCCCCGCGCTTGAACAGGCCTTCCCGGCCACGTTCGACTTTGCCTGGCCCTTCGCCGATGGCATTGCCCAGGTCTGCGAGGGGTGCCGCCCCGGCACGCCTGACGGCGAGGGCCACACGCCGGTGGAAGGCGGCCACTGGTTCCATATCAATCGCCAGGGCATCCGCGTGCCCGAACCGCCCACTCCCTGATCCCCGTGCGTGGCGAGCCTGGCCCGCAGCGTCGATACTGCCTCCCTGCCCGAGCCTGCCCGAACCGATGTCGTCGCCATTACCCAACCTGTCTGCTGCGCCCCGCCCGGTCCTGGTGGGCTTCAGTGGTGGACTCGATTCCACCGTGCTGCTGCATTGGCTGGCGCAGTCGGCCGCCCAGCGCGATGCCGGCGTGCGGGCGGTGCACGTCCACCATGGCCTGCAACCGGCGGCCGACGCGTGGGCGCAGCATTGCCAGGCGATCTGCACCGCCTGGAACATCGACCTGCAGGTAATCGGCGTCGACGTGGCGCGCGACAGCGGCCACGGCCTGGAAGCGGCCGCGCGCCATGCCCGCCGCGATGCCTTCGCCAGCGCCCTGCGCCCGGGTGACCAGCTGGCCCTGGCCCATCACCGCGATGACCAGGCCGAAACCTTCCTGCTGCGCGCCCTGCGCGGCTCCGGCGTGGATGGGCTGGCCGCGATCCGCAGCGAGGCGCCATTTGCCACCGGTACGGTGTGGCGACCGCTGCTGCAGGTACCGCGCGCGGCGCTGCTGGCCTACGCGCAGTCGCAGGCACTGCAGTGGGTGGACGATCCCAGCAATGCCAGCGACGAGGCCGACCGTAATTTCCTGCGCCTGCACGTGCTGCCGCTGCTGCAGCAACGCTGGCCGCAGGCCGATGCCGCCTTCGCGCGCAGCGCCGCACTCTGCGCGCAGGCGCAGCAGTTGCTGGACGTGTCCGACCAGGACGCCCTGCGCCGCTGCAGCCTGGCCCCGGGCGTGCTGGATGGCACGCGCCTGCTGCGGCTGCCGCGCGAACGCCGCGCGCGCCTGCTGCGCCAATGGGTGCGCAACTGCGGGCTGCCGCCGCTGCCGGCCGCCGGGGTGGAGGCGATCGAACGCGACCTGCTGCCCGCCGCGCACGACGCCGACGCCCAGTTCGCCTGGCAGGGCGCGCGGATCCGCCGTTGGCGCGGCGAACTGCACCTGCTGTCGGCCACGCTGGCGTTGCCACCGCATTGGAGCGTGCACTGGGATGGCCGTGCGCCCTTGGCGCTGCCCGACGGCGGCCAGCTGGAGCTGCTGGGCGCCAGCCAGCTGGCCACGCCGCTGCAGGTAAGCGCGCGCCGCGGCGGAGAGCGTATCCAGCTGCCCGGGCGTACTCACTCCCACGCGCTCAAGGACCTGCTGCAACAACGGGGGCTGCCGCCGTGGCAGCGGCGCCAGCTGCCGCTGTTGTTCGACGGGGAGGTGCTGATGGCTGCCGGCGACCGGGTCATCGCCGCACCGCTGCAGCATTGGCTGGATGAACACCACGCACAGCTGCGCTGGACGCCGGGCGCGGCCTGAATTGACCCCGCTGGGTTGGCGCATCACACTTGTCCCATGCCCAAGAAGTCCCCCAACGAAACCTCCCCGGTCGTCCACTTCGAGCAGTCGCTGGAAGAGCTGGAACAGCTGGTGGAGAAGATGGAAGCCGGTGATCTGAGCCTGGAACAATCGCTCAGCGCCTACGAGCGCGGCGTCGGCCTTTACCGCCAGTGCCAGCAGGCGCTGGAACAGGCCGAACTGCGCGTGCGCCTGCTCAGCGACCCGGCCCGCCCCGAGACCGCCGAACGCTTCGATCCGCCCGGCCATGATGGTTGAGGCCACGTTCGCGCGTTGGCGCGACCGCATCGAAAGCCAGCTCGACGCCAGCCTGCCTTCACCCGAACACGCTCCGCAGCGCCTGCACCAGGCAATGCGCTACGCGGTGCTGGGCGGTGGCAAGCGCATGCGCCCGCTGCTGGTGTATGCCAGCGGCCAGGTATTCGGCGCCGACGAACATGCACTGGATGCACCAGCGATGGCGGTGGAGCTGATCCACGCCTATTCGCTGGTGCACGACGACCTGCCGGCGATGGACGACGACGCGCTGCGTCGCGGCCGTCCCACCACCCATATCGCGTTCGACGAAGCCACCGCGATTCTCGCCGGTGATGCGCTGCAGACGCGCGCGTTCGGTCTGCTGGCTGATGCGGCGCTGCCTGCGCTGTTGCGCGTGCATTGTCTGCAGGCACTGACCCACGCTTCCGGTGCTGCCGGCATGTGCGGTGGCCAGGCGCTGGACATCGATGCCACCGGCCAGGCGCAGCCGCTGGCATCGCTGCAGCGCATGCATGCACTGAAGACCGGGGCACTGATCCGCGCAGCCGTGCGCATGGGCGCGCTGTGCGGCGATGCGCCGCAGAGCGACCTGCTGCAGCTGGATGATTTCGCCAGTGCCCTGGGGCTGGCGTTCCAGGTGCGCGATGACATCCTCGACGTCGAGGCCAGTTCCGAGCAGTTGGGCAAGACCGCCGGCAAGGACGAGGCCCAGGCCAAGTCGACCTTCCCCGCCCTGCTCGGCATGGACGGCGCGAAGGCCCACCTGCGCACGCTGAGCGAACAGATGTTCGATGGTCTGGCCGGGTATGGTGAGGCAGCGGATGCACTGCGGGCGCTGGCGAAACTAGCGGTAGAGCGCGACCACTGAGCAGTTGACGCGGTTACTTGGTTGCGCAGTCAGTGATACTTATCACGGTTTATGCATCGTCAATAGGCGGCTGATTACGCGCCCTATTGTCGCATTACAGCCACCTCTCGCTCGAGAGCGGATTGTCGGGCGATTTGATCGTCCTTCGTGGCGCTTGCCTCGCAAAATCCCTGAGCGTGCCTGAACGGCACGGTCGAGGAAATGAACGCATGCAGGGGTTGCTCCATCCACATGGGCAGGGAACGGATTCCAGTCATCGTTTGATCGATATGCAATGGCTTGGCGCGGGCGATTGCCCGCGACTGTGGCCGCATTCCGTGCGCTATCGCGACGAACTCCACCGCCCTTTTCAAATAAGCGCAACCTGCTTATGCGGCGCCGATGCCATCGAACTCACCTCGCTACTGGGCAAGCCGGTGGCCTTCGGAGTGGATATGGGCGGCGGAACTCGCCGCTGGTTGTCGGGGATCGTCACCGGTGCCATCAAGCGCGACGGTGCCGGCAGCTTCGGCGTGATCGATCTTCAGGTGGAATCGGCGCTGTCACTACTGGACCGGCGGCGTACCTGCCGCATCTTCCAGGACCAAAGCGTGCCGCAGATCGTCGCCACCGTGCTGGACGAACACTGCCAGCGCAACGCCGCCATCGCGGCCTGCTTTACCTACGCCAGCGTGCTGCGGCGCAGTCATCCCACGCGTTCGTACTGCGTGCAGTTCAATGAAAGCGACCAGGCCTTCATCGATCGCCTGCTGGCCGAAGAGGGCATAACCTACTATTTCATCGCCAGTCCACAGGCCGACACCCACGGCCACCACCTGGTGCTTACCGATACGGCCCCGCAGCAGGATCAGCCGCCGCAGGTCCTGCACTACCGTGCGCAGGCTGCTGCGTCCCGGCCACAGGAGCGGCAGTTGACCGGCTGGGAGGGCCGCACCCTCCTTGGCCCAAGCCGCGTCGAGCTGTCCAGCCATGATTATCAGGCGGCCCATCCGCTGCACGGCGAAGATCTGAGCGTCCAGGTCCAGGCGTACGGCAAGTACGGCCAGCACTTCGAGCAAGCAACCGCCAGCCTGACCGATTACCAGGCCGTGCCGCCCTACTACGCCAGCCACACTCGCGAACTGTGTACCTGTGCGCAGCTGCGGATGCAGGCCGAAGAGCTTCAGGCCCGCACCTTCCATGGCCAGGGTCCGTTGCGCGACGTCTCAACCGGCGACAGCGTTCTGATCCAGGATCATCCAGCCCACGCCGGATACAACGAGCAGCAACGCACCTTCGTGGTCACCGGCATCGACCTGCAACTGCGCAACAACACCCCCGAAGCCTGGCAGGTGTCCCCATCCCGCCTGGAAGAGCTCGCCCCTTGCGGCCAGGGCGATGTGACCGACAACATCCAGCTGCGTTTCAGCGCCGTGCCCCAGGATGTTCCACTGGTGCCCCGCTTCGCCGGCGTACTGGACCGACCGACCGCCAACGGGCCGCAGACCGCCACGGTGGTGGGGCCGGCCGGCGAAGAGGTATTCACCGACGCCCTCGGGCGTATCCGCATCCAGTTCCACTGGCAACGCCCGGATGAACATCCCACTGGCACGGCCCAGGGCAATGAACGTGCCTCCACCTGGGTACGTGTGGCCATGCCCAGCGGCGGTGCCGGTTTCGGTCACCAGTTCGTGCCACGGATCGGCCAGGAGGTGCTGGTCGCCTTCCTGCACAACGATATCGACCGGCCGGTGGTGATTGCCACGTTGTACAACGGCCGACACGCCCCGCCCACATTCAGCGGCCGCAACGGCCTGCCCGGCAACAACGCGCTATCGGGCATCCTGTCGCGGGAGCATCGCGGTGAGGGGTACAGCGAACTGCTGATGGACGACACCCCCGGCCAGGTGCGCGCACGGCTGGCCAGCACTCCGTTTGCCAGCGAACTGAACCTGGGCACCTTGAGTACACCGCGCGTGGATGGCCAGGCCCAGCCACGTGGGGCCGGCGCCGAACTACGCACCGATGCCGCCCTGGCGCTGCGCGCCGCGCACGGCATCCTGATCACCAGCTATGCCCGCGAGCTGGCCCAAGGCGGGCAACTGGACCGGCAGGAACTGCTGGCCCTGCTGGAG
>NZ_QAIW01000207.1:6843-12712 GCF_003061285.1 Stenotrophomonas sp. HMWF003
CGCGGCGCATCCAGCAGTGACCCACAGGGCCTGGCGCAGTTGCACCAAGGCCTGCGCGAGTGGCCCGCCGCCGCCGAATCCGGCGAGAGCGAGGGCGCGGCCGTGGTGGCGCTGGCTGCCGAAGCCGGCGTGGTCAGCGCCACGCCGGCATCACAGCTTCACTATGCCGGCGGCAACCACGATGTGGTTGCCCGCGATGCGGTGCAATCGGTCAGTGGTGGCAGCACCCGCCTGCAGGCCGGCCATGGGCTGTCGCTGTATGCGCAGGATCAGGATATGCAGCTCATCGCCAACCGCGGCAACCTGCTGCTGCAGGCGCAGGCCGCGGACATCCAGATGCAGGCACAGCAGAATCTGCAACTGGTGGCCAGCGAAGGCGAGGTGGTCATCAGTGCACCGCGCATCCGCCTGGTGGCCGATGATGGCAGCTACCTGCGCATCGGCGAAGGCATCGAGCTGGGCACCCCGGGCACCGCGGTGGTGCATGCGGACACCCACGACTGGCGGGGCCCCAAGACCGACAGTACCAACGTGCCCGCGTTCGGGCGCGACCCGGCCACGCAGCAGCATCGCTTTCACTATGAAGGCGATGTTGCTGCCGCCGCTGCAGGCATCGACTATCGCGTGGCGCTGGAAGATGGCGAGGAAGTACGGCAGCAGGCCGATGCCGATGGCGGCGGCGAACGTGTGCAGCGCGAGAGCATGCAGCGGTTGAAGATCAGCGTGAAGGACACCGCCATCGACGCCAGCGGCGAAGCGGCCGCCGCAGCGCCCGGGCAGACCGAGACCCCGCAGGAGCCCACCCCATGAGCCCATCGAACTGGACCGACGTTGCCACCAGTCGCCTCATCCCCGCCAGCGGCGGCATGGTCAAGAATGTCGCAGTGCCACGCAAGCGCCCGGGCATCGTGATCTTCCTGCATGGGGTGAACGATCCCGGTGCCAGCTACAAACCAGTGGAAGCCGGCTTGTGCCAGGGGCTGAACGAGCGGCTGGACCGCACTGATCTGCGACCCGGAGAGTACGGGGCCAGGTACGCGGCGGCGAAGGGCAAGCCTCGTACCCAGTTGAGTGAGGATGAGTTCAAGATCATTGATGACCCCGACACCCATCTGTACCAACGCGACGACGCCCACGCCAACAGCATGCTGATTCCCTTCTACTGGGGTTATCGGGCTGCGGAACATGAAATCCAGCGCGACCCGAACGGCGACCCGTCCAAGCTGCGCACCCAGTACCAGGACAAGCTCGGCAACCGCCTGGACCGCCATTTCGGCAAGCCGGGTGGCTTCTTCGCCAACGCCACCAACAACCTGCCGGAGATGTACGGCAAGGGCTTCGATTCGGCCATGCGCCATGCCGTGCAGGCGGTCGCGCCCAACACCCAGTACTTCGGCCTGGGGCCGCACCGCCGCTACTTCGTCCTCGCCGCCGAGCGTCTGGCCACGATGATCAGCACCATCCGCAGTAAATTTCCTTCGGAAACCATCACCGTCATCGGCCATAGCCAGGGCACCCTGGTCACCCTGCTGTCCCAGGCCATGCTGGTGGAGCGCGGCGCGCGCTGCGCCGATTGCGTGGTGATGGTGGACACGCCCTATTCGGTGGAAACAACAACAACGCCGACCGGCTCGGATACGCTGGGAACCCTGCTTGCGATCGTCAACCAGATCACCGCCACGCCGTATGCCCAGCCCTCACTGGAGGACATGTGTTCAGGCGGGAAGCAGCACTTCGGGCGCACCGGCAAGGCGTGGACCGGCGCACAGGGCCAGCGCCTGGGCAAGGATGGAAAGCTCCTGGTTTTCCCCGAGCGCGACAACCGCGGCAAGGTGCTGCTGTACTTCTGCCCGGATGACACCACGGTTTCGCTGGACAAGGTAGTGGGCATCGGCACCTACGGCGTACCCGACCAGGTTACGGATCGCGTGAAGACACAGCCGGCGATGGATACCCTGCGCGACATGCGCTTCTACCAACGTATGTGGACCAAACGCTACCGTGTGTCCAAGCCGGTCATGGTAGGCGATCCTCCACGCAGCCACTTTCTGCGCGCGGCCGACGAGCCCCGCTATCCCGGTGCCAGCTGGATGGTCGGGCTGCTGGCCCTGGAGCCTGTAGCCGAGGGCACCCTGCGCTTGATCAACGGCGAAGCGCTCACACCACCGCATGTGCCGCAGATGTTTGGCGGAGAGGTGGTGAAAGGCTCGCCGACCCAGATAGGCAAGGACCGTCCTGATGATGTCAGCCAGGCGGTGGCCCTGGGCAATCCCAAAGCCAACTTCAAATGGATCGAGATGGAGAGGCGTGCCGACGTTGCAAACACCGAGCAGGTACGTGCGCGCTTCAACCAGGGGAAGGAACCTGATGACCAGACGCAGACGGTCAGGAATGAGATCAGCACCCGCGGGCGGGATGGCATGGAGGTACGCGTGCTGCGCGAGGAAACCCCGAATGAAATCCGCAAACGCATGACCCATGACGCCAACACACTGGAACCCAACAGCTACCACTCGGCCATTCTGCGTGACCCGGAGAACCACCGCTGGGTGACGGCGATGGATGTCGCCATTGGCCAGGCCCACACACTGGATGACCCGCAGTGGCGGCAACTGCTGACGCTGATGGGCGATTGGCGGATGACTGAGGATGCTTACGAAAAAGCCATATCCAACGGACTCTGGAAGATGCTTGACGAGCGGACACGGCGGCTCGTCATGGCGGCTCGCGAGTACTACCGAACAGGCAAGTTCCCCGGCAACGATCTGGTGCGGCTGGACAGCATGCCGCCGCTCGTCCGAGGCCGTATCCCACAATGAGAAAGCGACATGCCGACAACAACAACCGTTAGGCCTCGCCTCAAACGCTATCTCTGGCCGATGCTGGGGCTGATGGGCACGTGGGTGGTACTGGTTGCAGGCATGGCAACTACGGCATCTACAGCACCGATGACAGACGAGGAGACGGGCTACATGGCACGCGCAATCGCTTGGGGGCTATGCGCAATAGCCGCGTTGACAGCACTCGCATTTGCCGGACATTGGGCCATCAATGGTGTGCGTTTCGGTGGGGCGACCACAGCGGCGGGCCCTGTCGCGCCCACCATAGTGGGACCGGAGATTCTGGATCAGGCTGACCAAGCCACCTGGTCATTGGAACTGCGGGGTGTTGGCATTGCCCCTGAGATCAACCACCAATCTTCGGTATGGCGTCTCATACAGGAGAAACGAGACAATTTTACGTCCGTGTTTTCACAGGATCCGCAGGACTACCCGGATTCTTCACAAGGGCGCGGCACCAGTGCCTCCATAAGAACGGGCGCCGCCTTTGAGTATGCCGCCACCGACTCAGTCGCCTATTGGCCCATTCCCGCATTCGTGGCCGAGCCGCCTCAACGTGAACCGTCTGCCGAACTGCGGGCCGCAAGCCTGATTTCCAATGGCCGTAACAAAGGCTCCTTGGGCGTGACCCTGTTCCTATGGCAACAAGATGCCAATACCAACCATGCTCAGCACCTGATCGAGCAACTCTTCAACTTCATGGCTGAGCACGCCGAGGTGCCGCAGGCGATGATCGCCAGCCGCGATGGCGACGTGGCGCGGAACATGTATCGACCGGCCGGCAGTCCTGCATTGCCAGATGGTCTGTATGTTCCCAAGGTGCTGGACAACACCGCCGTACTGATGGTGTCGCGCAGCGACCGCGTCGACCACCATCTACGCCCCCGCGCACCGGAGTATCGCGAGAACAACCAGGACACAAAAACAGATATGGGCAAGCTGTGGGCGTTCTACTGGAAACAGAGCGATCTCGCATACGACGAATACGATGCGGACACCAGGGCCCGGAGAGTCATCGCTCCTTTCTATCCCGGCACCATGACCTCGGCCTACTGGCAGGCCGCCCTTCCCGAACTATGGAAGACCATCGACAACCGTGGCCCGGGCCAATTCACCCCCACGCCGTGGCTACCCGTGCGCTGGACCAGGCACCAAGTGGCTGAATTCGATCGCGCCCCCAAACTGGGCCACCTGCACCGCCCGGTGAAGGTGCCGCTGCGCGATGAGCAGGGCAAACCGCTCAAGCCGGCTCTGCAGGCCAAGGCACTGAAGGCCGGCTGGGCACAGGTACTGGCCACGCTGCCGCCTGGGCACAGCCCGGTGCGCGTGTTCTATGACAGCACCGACAACCAGGACAGCATCATCGCCTTGAACACGGCCCTGCATGAGCTCAATGCCGATGGGCATGGCCTCGACCCGGGCAATGTCGATGAGGGCTACGACATCGGCAGGCGCCTGGGCGATACCGGCCTGGGCAGCGCCCTGGTACAGATCGGCCTGGCCGCCATTGCAAGCTACAAGGATGGCGGGGTGAGCGCGGTGATGTATGCCGGCGAGGACGGCAGCGTCAGCCTGCAGATGGTGCGCCCCCCCAGCGCGGAAGAGAAAAACCACAACGCCCCCTATGGCGAGGAAGATCCTTTCATGTATCGCGCCCGGTGAAACGCAGTGCCAGGATGCGCTCGCCCATCTGCTTGGGTGATCCCACCAACAGCGGCGGCAAGGTGATCCGCTGCCAACTGGCCGGTAGCCATGCCGTACACGGCCAGACGGTGGCGGTCGTGGGTGATAGCGCCACCTGCCTTATGCATGCAGGACGGTTCCGCTTTGTCGAAGGGCACCCGGCACGGAAGATGCTCGGCAAATCGATCGTACTTGAGGGGCATACGCTGGCGTGTGGGTGCCACGCCGTTGCCGGCACTGCCGGCTGCGTTGGCGTGGACTGAGCACTCCCAGGAGGTTCTGGAACGGGTCGGAACGACTGCGTACGTCACGACCGACGACCACACAAAAAAACGCCCGGCAGTGCCGGGCGTTTTTTGTTTCCACACTGCGGGGCGGATTACTTGATCAGGCGCAGGGTGAACGGGTAGCGGTACGCTTCGCCGTTGTTCGCCTTCACCGCGGCGATGATGCAGAAGACCAGGTTCAGTATGCCGACCAGCGGGGCCAGCAGGCCGCCGATGATCACGATCATCAGCACGAAGCTGATCAGCATCGCGATGGTGATGGTGATCTGGAAGTTCAGCGCTTCCTTGGCCTGGTCGGTCACGAACGACTTGCTGCTGTCATCCTTGTTGATCATCCAGATGATCAGCGGGCCGATGAACCAGGTGAAGATGCCCAGGATGTGGGCCACCAGCGCCATGGTGCGCTGGTCGGCCGGCGCGGTGCCGGTCGGGGCCGGCGGCGGGGCGGTGACGTTGTCGAATTCGCTCACGGTGAAACTCCTTGTTCGGTGTGTGTGGGTATTGCGCGACAGGCTCCCCGCCTGCCAGAGCAGCCGGGATAGGATACGTCAATCGTTGCCTGCAACGGTCATCCGGCCGACCAGGATCGAGCCCACCTGCACGTGAGAACGACGGTCCACGTCGCTGCCCACCGCCTCGATGCTGGCGAACATGTCCTTGAGGTTGCCGGCGATGGTGATGCCGTCCACCGGATAGCTGATTTCGCCATTCTCCACGCGGAAGCCACCGGCACCGCGCGAGTAGTCGCCGGTGACTCCGTTGACCCCCTGGCCCATCAGTTCGGTCACCAGCAGCCCCTCGCCCATCTGCCGGGCGATGGAGGCCAGGTCGCCGGCATTGGCCGCCACCTTCAGGTTGTGCACCCCGCCGGCGTTGCCGGTGGTGGTCAGGCCCAGTTTGCGCGCCGAGTAACTGCCCAGGATGTAACGCTGCAGCACGCCGTCGGTGATCAACGCCGCATTGCGCGTGGCTACGCCGTCGCCGTCGAAGGCCGACGAACGCAACCCGCGGCGCAGCAACGGCAGTTCCTCCACCTGGAACCAGTCCGGGAACAGGCGG
>NZ_QAIW01000207.1:12809-16690 GCF_003061285.1 Stenotrophomonas sp. HMWF003
GGTCGCCATCGAGCGCGGCTGCAGCCGGGCCACGGTGCGCTCGGCGGCACGGCGGCCGATCGCGGCGGCCGATTCCAGGTCTTCACGGGCCAGCGCGCTGCTGTACCAGCCATCGCGCTGCATGCCGTCGCCCTGCCCGGCGATCAGCGCGCAGCCCACCGAATGGTGGCTGCTGCGCTCGCGGCCGATGAAGCCATGGGAATTGGCATACACCGACAGGCTCTGCGAGGTGGCGGCCGAGGCGCCATCGGAGTTGCTGATGCGGCCATCGGCTTCACGCCCGGCCGCCTCACAGGCCAGGGCCAGGTCCAGCGCCTCGTCAGCCCCCAGGTTCCAGGGGTGCCAGCCGTCCAGGTCGGGGAACTCGCGCGCCATCAGGGCGGCCTCGGCCAGCCCGGCCGCGGCGTCGTCCTCGGTGTGCCGGGCGATGGCGCAGGCCTGGGCCACGGTCGATTCCAGGCTGGCGTCCTGCAGGTCGGCGGTACTGGCGCTGCCCTTGCGCTGGCCGAAGTAGACGGTCACCGCAATGCCGCGGTCGCGGGTGGATTCCACCGTTTCCACCTCGCCCAGGCGCACATTCACGTCCAGGCCGCGCTCGTCGCTGCAGCTGACCTCGGCCTGGCTGGCGCCCATGGCTTTGGCCCGCTCCAGCAGGCGTTGGGAGATGTCGGCCAGCTGCTCCAGGCGCTGCAGGCTGTCGTCGGCCGGGGAGACTTCAGGGGAGATCACGTTCAATGCTTTATCCTGTACGGGTGAGTGCCTGGCGCAACGCGGGGCACAGTTTACGGATGTGGAAATAAGACGATGCGCGGACGCGACGAAGATACCGGTGAATTCCTAGACATCAGCCGTAGCCAGAACCGCCGGGACGCCCTGGACGTGCTGGCGCTCGGCGAGAAGCTGGTCGCGCTGACCCCGGCCCAGCTGGCCCGGGTGCCGGTGCCCGAAGACCTGCTGCCGCACATCGCCGAGGCCAAGCGCATCACCGCGCACATCGCCCACAAGCGCCAGCTGGCGTTCCTGGCCAAGCACATGCGCCGCGAAGACGATGCCGCGCTGGATGCCATCCGCGATGCGCTGGACGCCAACAGCGAAACCTCGCGCCGTGAAGTGGCCACCATGCACCGCGTGGAAGACTGGCGCGAGCGCCTGTTGAAGGACGGCGACAAGGCGCTGGGCGCGCTGCTGGACGAATACCCGCATGCCGACCGCCAGCAGCTGCGCACGCTGGTGCGCAACGCCCAGGCCGAGAAGGCCAAGAACAAGCCGCCACGCGCCTACCGCGAGATCTACCAGCTGCTGCGGACGCTGCTGCTGCCGGCCGCGCTGGGCCTGGACGCCGCCAACCTCACCGCGGCCGACGACCTGGAAGAGCAGGACGACCAGCACGACAACGACTCCGCCGAAGACTGAGCCCGACCGCCCACGCGGCGGTGCCAGCCCAGGGCTGGCACCTGCGGGGCGCTCGAACCGGCAGCACGGGCGCATCGCCTGGCTCAGGCCTGGGTGCCGCCCACGGTGATGCCATCGATCAGCAGCGATGGCTGGCCCACGCCCACCGGCACGCTCTGGCCATCCTTGCCGCAGATCCCCACGCCCTCGTCCAAGGCCAGGTCGTTGCCGATCATGCGGACCTTCTGCATGGTTTCCGGCCCGTTGCCGATCAGCGTGGCGCCCTTCACCGGCGCGGTCACCTTGCCGTCCTCGATCAGGTAGGCCTCGGTGGCCGAGAACACATACTTGCCGCTGGTGATGTCGACCTGGCCGCCGCCGAAATTGACCGCGTACAGGCCCTTCTTCACCGAACGGATCATTTCTTCCGGGTCGTGCTGGCCGGCGCGCATGTAGGTGTTGGTCATGCGTGGCATGGTCATGTGCGCGAACGATTCGCGGCGGCCGTTGCCGGTCGGGGCCACGCCCATCAGGCGCGCATTGAGCGAATCCTGCATGTAGCCGACCAGGATGCCGTCCTCGATCAGCGTGGTGCACTGGGTCGGATGGCCCTCGTCGTCAATGTTGAGGGAACCGCGGCGCCCGTCCAGGGTGCCGTCATCGACGATGGTCACGCCCGGGGCCGCCACGCGCTCGCCGACGCGGCCGGCATAAACGCTGGTGCCCTTGCGGTTGAAGTCGCCTTCCAGGCCGTGGCCCACCGCCTCGTGCAGCAGCACGCCGGGCCAGCCCGGGCCGAGCACCACGGTCATCACCCCGGCCGGGGCCGGGATTGCCTCCAGGTTGACCAGCGCCTGGCGCAGCGCTTCGCGGGCGAACCGCTCGGGGCGGTCGTCGGCGAACAGTTCGGCATAGCTGTAACGGCCACCGCCGCCGGAATAGCCGGACTCGCGGCGACCGTGCTGCTCCACGATCACCTGCACGTTCAGCCGCACCAGCGGCCGGATGTCGGCGGCCAGCACGCCGTCGCTGCGCGCGATGAGTACCGTGTCCACGCCGCCGGACAGGCTCACCATTACCTGCTGCACGCGCGGGTCGGCGGCGCGCAGGTAACGGTCCAGGCGCTTGAGCACCTCGACCTTGGCCTCGTTGCCCATGCCGTCGATCGGGTCCAGCGCCGGGTACAGCGCGCGGCCGTTGCCACGCACCAGCGAGCGCGCCTGCTGCGCCCCGCCCTCGCGTGAAATGGCACGGGCCGACTGCGCCGCCGCCAGCAGTGCGTCACGGTGGATGTCGTCGGAGTAGGCAAAGCCGGTCTTTTCACCGGCAATGGCGCGCACGCCGACGCCCTGTTCGATCGAATGGGCGCCGTCCTTGACGATGCCATCTTCCACGCTCCAGCTTTCGCGCCGGGCGTGCTGGAAATACAGATCGCCAAAATCGATGCCCGGGCCCAGCAGGGTACCGAAGGTACGTTCCAGTCCACCGGCATCGAGCCCGGCGGGCAGCAGCAGGCGGTCGTTGGCAAGGGTAAGTGCGTTGTCGGTCATGTCATCTATCTGAGGGCGCGGGCCGCTATCGCAACCCGGGCGCGGGAAAGGGGTCAGCGTACCGGGGGCGGCAACGCAGCGGGAGCCGCACGTGGTGGCGGGGCATCGTCACGGTCGATCACTTCGACCTTGGGTTCGGCCCACGGGCCGGTCACCCGGTAGGTCTTGGCCCCGATCGCCCCCAGCGGCTTGCCCAGCACCGCGTTGGCGGCCGCGCCCACGGCGGCGCCCACCGGCCCACCGGCGACCGCGCCGACCACGGTCAGCAGGTTGCCGGCGCGGGGGTTGACGTCGATGGTCTGGTCGAACTGCTGGCGGCGCAGGTCGGTCTGGCCGCGGATGCTGATGTTGGCCGCCGGGCCTTCGATCAGCACCTTGTCGGTGGTGGCCATGCCGTTGCCGAACGCCAGCGCGCCTTCGACCTGGTTGAAGGCGAAGCCCTTGGAGAAGAAATCGCGGAAATCGAACATCAACCGGCGCGGCAGCTGGGTGACGCTGAGCAGGCCCAGCACGCGCCCGGCGCCGGGTTCCAGCTCGAGCAACTGGCCGTTGCGTGCATGCACCTGCAGCTGCCCCTGCAGCGCGCCCAGCTGGAAGTCCGACGGACCGCCCTGCCAGCCGGCGTCGAGGCTGAGCTGGCCCTGGCCACCGCGCAGCTGGCCGCCGTAGTCGAGGTTCTGCATCAGGCCGCCCAGGTCCTCGCTCTTCACGTCGACAGTGACCTGGGTGCGCGCAGCGGCGCCCATGCCCAGCCAGCGGCCCTGGATGTCGATGGCCTGCTTGGGCGCGCGGAACTGCAGCTGGTCCACGCTCAGGCCATTGCCGAACGGGCGCGTGCGCAGCACCGCCTGGCCCAGCCTGGCCTTGCCGAACTGCAGGTCTTCGATGTCCAGCGCCAGCGGCGGAATCTTCGCCGGGTTGGTGTCGTTGGCGCTGGAC
>NZ_QAIW01000208.1:0-1666 GCF_003061285.1 Stenotrophomonas sp. HMWF003
GCACCCGCCAGCGCGGTACGCAGGCGGGGTTGCGCCCGCTCGGCCATGCAGCGCTGCAGGCTGTCCTGGCGCTGTGCAGCGGACGTTGCGGGCCACTCCAGTGCCTCCAGCACTGCCAGCAGCGTCGCCGGTTCAACCCGGCGCGGGGTGCCGTGCACATCCTCCCAGTCCACCAGCACGCCAACGGCGCCTGCCAGGCCGACCAGATCGACAGCAGGCCCGGTCATCGCGGCACCCACCGCACCAGCATCGATGCTGGCGGCAAGGTACCACCGGCATCGGCGGCGCCGAGCGACAGCACGGTCTGCCCGGTCGGCAATGTCGCCTTGGCCTGGCCGTCGCCCAGGTTGAACGCCAGCCACCACTCGCCCGTTGGCAGTGCCCACCCCACCGCAATGGCATGGTCGGCCAGTACCGTGGCGCCCAGGCTGCGCGCCTGCGCCACGCCGTCCACCAGGTAGCGGCGGCGCGCCGCCAGGCACGCGTTGAAGTGCGCCAGCCAAGGGTTGTGTGCCAACGCCTCCGGCGATGGCAGCGGGCACTGCGAGGCCTCGAAGGTCGCCCGCGCGTTCGGATCGGGAATCGCATCGCGTGCCGCCGCTTCGGCAAACGCCTTGAGCTGGCGGAACTCGGTCCGCCGGCCCTCGCGCACGGCCTCATCCAGCGGCGGCTCGAAATCGGTGAAGAACAGGAACGGCTCGGAGGCGCCCCACGGCTCGCCCATGAAGAACAGCGGCACCATTGGCGTCAGGGCGGTCAGCGCCTGTGCCACGCGCAACCGCGCCGGCGCCACCGACTGCTGCAGCCGGTCGCCAAACGCGCGGTTGCCGATCTGGTCGTGGTTCTGCGCGAACACCACGAAATGGTCGGGCGACAGCCCGGCACTGGGCTCGCCGCGCCGGTTGCCGTGCCGGTTCACCTCGCCCTGCCAGGCAAATCCTTCGGAGAGTACCCGGGCCAGGGCCGCGGTCGGTGCGGCCGCGTAGTCGGCGTAATAGCTCTCGGTTTCGCCGGTGAGCAGCACGTGCAGCGCGTTGTGGAAGTCGTCGTTCCATTGCGCGGTGTACCCTTCGCCCAGCAACGAGGCGGCGTTGTTTTCGTTCTCCACCACCAGGTCCACCGGATGCGCCGGGCCATCGGTGTGGATCGCTTCGCGCAGGGTTTCCAGGAACGTCTGCGGGTGGATCGCATGCACCGCATCCAGGCGCAGGCCGTCGAAGCGATACTCGCGCAGCCACATCAACGCATTTTCGATGAAGAAGCGCTGCACCCACGGCTGACGGAAGTCGATCGCCGCGCCCCACGGCGTGCGGACGTCCTCGCGGAAGAACTGGGGCGCATAGGCGGCCAACTGGTTGCCCTCCGGGCCGAAGTGGTTGAACACCACGTCCAGCAGCACCATCATGCCCAACTCGTGGGCGGCATCCACCAGAGCCTTCAGCTGGTCAGGGCTGCCGTACACCGACACCGGCGCATACGGCAGCACACCGTCGTAGCCCCAGTTGCGTGTGCCCGCGAAGGTGGCCAATGGCATCAGCTGCAACGCGGTGATGCCCATGGCGGCCAGTGCGGGCAGCTGGGCCTGCAGGCTCGCATAGCCGCCCACCGCCCCCACGTGCACCTCGTAAAGCACCGCTTCGGGCCACACGCGCCCTGCCCCGCCGGT
>NZ_QAIW01000208.1:1686-3485 GCF_003061285.1 Stenotrophomonas sp. HMWF003
CAGTCCTTCCGGCTGCCAGCGCGACGCCGGATCGGGCACGCTCAGCGTTCCATCAATCCGGAAGCGGTAGCGCTGGCCGGGTGAGCAGGCGCACACGACGGCGTGGCAGCCATCGCCCTCGTCGGCCATCGCCACCACCTCACCGTCCAGCAGCAGGTCCACGCGGGATGCGGCCGGCGCCCATAGCCGGAAGCAGTACCCACCCTCTGCCTGCCGCCGCGCGCCCAGTTGCCGCCGCGCAGGCGTCACTCGCTCACCTGGAGGTAAAGCGTGGACAGCGGCGGCAACGTCAGCTCGATCGACTGCGCGTGGCCGTGCATGGCAATCGGCATCGCGTCCACGTGCCCGCGGTTGCCCACATCACTGCCGCCATAGAACTGGCTGTCGCTGTTGAACACCTCACGCCAACGCCCGCCACGCGGCACACCCACCCGATACCCGTGGCGCTCCACCGGGGTGAAGTTGCTCACCGCCAGCAGCGCCCCGCCCTCGCCGTGCACATCGTGGCGGATGAAGGCCAGCACGCTGTTGGCGTGGTCATCGCCCACGCTCCACTCGAAGCCGTGTTCACTGCGGTTGCCGTGGCGCAGCGCCGGAATGTCGCGCAACAGCCGGTTCAGATCCGCCACCAGCCGCGCCACGCCGGCGTGTTCCGGTTGCGCGGCCAGCGCCCAGTCCAGCTCGGCGTCATGGTTCCATTCGGTGGCCTGGGCGAACTCGCCGCCCATGAACAGCAGTTTGCTGCCCGGGTGGGCCCACATGAAGCCGTAGTACGCGCGCAGGTTGGCCAGCTGCTGCCAGCGGTCGCCCGGCATCTTGCCCAGCAGCGATCCTTTGCCATGCACCACTTCATCGTGCGACAGCGGCAACACGAAATCCTCGGAGAAGGCATACATCGCGCTGAAGGTCATCTCGCTGTGGTGGTGCGAACGGTGGATGGGGTCGCGTTGCAGGTAGCTCAGTGTGTCGTGCATCCAGCCCATGTTCCATTTGTGCGAAAAGCCCAGGCCGCCCTCGGCGGCCGGTGCGGTCACGCCGGGCCACGCCGTGGATTCTTCGGCGATCACCACCACGCCCGGGTAGGTGCTGGAAATGGCGCTGTTGAGCGCCCGCAGGAAGTCGATCGCTTCCAGGTTCTCGCGACCGCCGTGCGCATTCGGAATCCACTGCCCGTCTTCGCGGCTGTAGTCGCGGTACAGCATCGACGCCACCGCATCCACGCGCAGCCCGTCGATGTGGAAACGGTCTATCCACTCCAGCGCGCTGCCGATCAGGAACCCGGACACCTCGCTGCGGCCGTAGTTGTAGATCAACGTGTCCCAGTCCGGGTGCAGGCCCTGGCGCGGATCTTCATGCTCGTACAGGCCGGTACCGTCGAAGCGTTGCATGCCGTGCGCATCGGAGGGGAAGTGCGCGCCCACCCAATCCACGATGACGCCCAGGCCATGCTGGTGGCAGCGGTCGACGAAGCGTGCGAATCCTTCCGGGTCGCCATGCCGTGCGGTGGGGGCATACAGCCCCAGGGGCTGGTAGCCCCACGAGCCGCCAAACGGATGCTCGCTGACGGGCAGCAGCTCGATGTGGGTGAAACCCAGCTGCTTGATGTAGGGAATCAGGGCGTCGGCCAGCGTGTCCCAATCCAGCACCTCGCCGTCTGCGTTGCGACGCCATGACCCGGCATGCAGCTCATAGATGGAGATCGCGCCGGCAGCGTTGGCAGCGCGTGCCTGCATCCAGGCCTGGTCGTGCCACGCGTGCCCGGCAGCCGAGCCCACCACCGAGGCGGTGCCCGGCAGCGG
>NZ_QAIW01000208.1:3495-4315 GCF_003061285.1 Stenotrophomonas sp. HMWF003
CGCCGGCCGCCACGCGCGGCACGAAGATTTCCCATACGCCTGCCTCGTGACGGAACCGCATCGGATGGCGCGTGCCGTCCCAGCTGTTGAAGTCGCCCACCACTGCCACCCGGCGTGCGTTCGGCGCCCAGACCGCGAAGCGCACCCCCGCCACGCCCTGGTCGGTGGCCAGCTGCGCGCCCAGCCCGGTCCGGATGCTGTGCGGGTCGCCGTCGGGGATGCCGGCCAGCACGGCCGCGTCCAGCTGCGGCCCGAAGCCGAACACATCTTCGATCTCCTGCTGGTGCGTGCCCCAGTCCACCCGCAGCAGCGCTACCCCGGCACCATCGGTTGGCGCCTCGAACACGCCCTGGCCGCGCGCGGTCATCGGCGTCCACTGGCCGGCCTTGTCCCGCCGCTGTACACCCACGGCCCCGGCGAACAGGACCCGCAGCCACCAGCGGCCCTGCGCATCGCGGTGCGGGCCAAGCAAGGCAAACGGGTCGCCCGGCGCACCGGCCGCCAATGCGGCCAGTGCGGGCTCCAGCGCGTCGCCGGCGGGCAAGGAATCCTGCGTGTCCATAGAGCTGTGTTCGCTGGCGTTGGTCTGTTCGCAGGACACCTTCATGCGCGCGCCTCTGCGGTGCGCTGGTACAGGTCGATGTAGTGCGTGCCGGCAACCTCCCAGCCACTGGGCCGCAGCATCGCCGCGCGACGCATGGCGGCCATCAGGCGCGGCTGCCGGAACGTGCGGAACGCGCGTTGCACGCAGCGGCGCAGGTTGTCCACTTCGGGCCCATTGAACAGGAACCCGGTAACGCCATCGTCCACGGTATCGATC
>NZ_QAIW01000208.1:4333-8410 GCF_003061285.1 Stenotrophomonas sp. HMWF003
CCGGTGGCGTGCGCGATCGGCAGGCAGCCAAAGCGCTGCGCGTACATCTGGCTCAGCCCGCACGGCTCGAACCGCGATGGCATCAACAGGAAGTCGGCGCCGGCGAACATGCGGCGCGCCAGCGTTTCATCAAAGCCGATATAGGCCGACACGCTGCCCGGGAAGCGGCGTGCCAGTGCACGCACCTGCGCTTCAATGGCCGGCTCGCCGCCGCCGATGATCACCAGCTGGCCGCCCGCCGCCACGATCTGCGGTGCCACGTCGCAGGTGAGGTCCAGGCCCTTCTGGTGCACCAGCCGCGACACCACCGCGAACAACGGTCCCCGGCTTTCCGGCAGGCCGAAGGCACGGCGCACATCGCGGGCATTGTGGTCACGGCCTTCAAAGCTGTGCACATCGAAATGCGCCGGCAGGTGCCGGTCGGTGCGGGGGTCCCAGCTGGCATCGATGCCGTTGACGATGCCGCTCAGGTGCCCCAGCGCGGCGCGACGCGAGAGCAGGCGATCCAGGCCGCAGCCTTCGGCCGGCGCGGTGATCTGCGCTGCATAGCTGATGCTCACCGTGTTGACCTGGTCGGCGTGGACGATGCCGCCACGCAGGAACGACAGCTGGCCATGGAACTCCAGCGCCTCGCACTGCGCCTCGTCGATGCCCAGGTCGGTGGCCAGCGCGGTGGGGAACAGGCCCTGGTAGGCCAGGTTGTGGATGGTGAGCAGGCACGATGCCGTGCTGCCCTGCCAGCGCACATACGCGGCCGCCAGCGCGCACGGCCAATCATTCAGGTGCAGCAGATCCGGTTGCCATTCCATGCCCGCCTCACCGGACGCCATCAGCGCCGCCGCGCGCGACAGCGTGGCAAACCGCACCGCGTTGTCGCCCCAGGGCAGGCCGGCGTTGTCCACGTAAGGCGTCCCTTCGCGCTCGTACAGTTCCGGGCAGATCAGCACGTACACCGGCAGCCCATCGTCCAGCACGGTGTGGGCGATCACGCAGGCCGGCAGCGCTGCATGCGCCTCGGTCTGCCCCACCACCTGGATGGGCCCGGTGCGCGCCAGCACCTCGCTGTAGCCGGGAATCAGCACGCGCATGTCGGCGCGGTCGCGCAATGCGCGCGGCAGCGCGGCTGCCACATCGCCCAGACCACCGGCCTTGACGAAGTCCGCCATTTCCGAGACAACGAACAACACCCGGCGTGCCGTGTCTGGCAGCGGGGCGAAGAAACCCGAGCGTCCAAGCGATGACGCTGGACGCCGATGTCGACGCTCCTGGAGGGCATCGCACTGGGAAACGGCGTCTGCACTGGCGGCGGAAGACGCGAGGGGGAGATGGCGCGTAGGCATGGGCGACTCGATGGCAGAGAAACGCGACGCAGCAGGCTCCACCTCGAACCGGAATGGCCGGCGCAAGCAATAATCAGGAGATCACTACGAAGAGGGGGGAAACCCCAGCCATTACTTGGGGCGTGATTTGAATCTACACCCCTGCTCAATCAATGCGCCGTGAACCTGTTACGACAGTTGCGTGAAACACCCTGCTGAAATGGCATGTGCTTATACAAATGCTTAGGTGCAGCTGATTCACCACTCAGACTGAACCATTAAGAATTCCTTTTTCGTCGCACTCGCATGATGGTGCGGCAACGATCGATGGGGAGTGATACGCGCGAAACACGGGTGTCTGCTGTGCATATGTGCGTTACGCAGGCGCTGAATCCTGATGCCAGCACTGCGCAACAGCGACGACGGCGCTAGCATTCAACACACCATCCCGAATCGGAGCCCGCATGCAACAGACTGTGATTCCCCAATTGCGCATGACCAACGCCGTCGTCAGCGTGCCGTTCTATCAGCAGCTGGGCTTCACCATCGACTGGGAGCACCGCTTCGCGCCCGACATGCCCCTGTTCGTGCAGATCAGCCGCGACGGCCAGCTGCTGTTCCTGACCGAACATGCCGGCGACTGCGAACCCGGCGGCGCGGTGTACTTCCACGTGCCCGACGTGGATGCCCTGCACGCCGCTTTCGTGGCGGCTGGCGCCGCCGTGTTCCGCGCGCCGGCCGATGTGCCGTGGGGTGGCCGCGAGATGATGGTGGTGGACCCGGACCATAACCGGCTGCGGTTTGCGACGCAGGGCGAGTGAACCCACTCACGCGCCCCTTCCCCCGCTGACGGATGAACCAGTAAGGGACGGCAAGCGGCACGCGATTGAAACCCCCGCAACGGCCCGCATTGACAGGGAGCGCCCGCGGTTGGGCGCTCTCAGGAGAAATGCATGCCGCACCATGAAAAGGTCGCCCTGGCGGGCGTCATCGAACACGTCTTTGCGCATCGGTTCACCGTGCTCTGCAACGACGAGCAGGTCTACCTGGCCGATCTTGGCCCCAAGGGTGCCGAGGCGTTTCCGCTCAAGCAGGGGCTGTCCGTCAGGCTTGAGGGGGAACAGCGTCCATCGGAAATCAAAGTCGCACGCATCGCCAGGAAGGGCGGCGCCTTTGTCGCGGTGGAACACAAAAAGCCGCATCACGGCCCCAAACACCCCCACGCCGACGTGCCAGCAGACCCGCGCATCGTAGTAGCCGCGGTGAAGAAAGCGGGCTGGAGCGTCACGGGCAAGCCACAACGCAAGCCCAAGCACTTCGAAGTTCTGGCCCGGCACGATGCCGGTGACTGGACCGAACTGCATGTGGACTTTGCAGGCGCGATCTACAAGCAGAAAGCGGCCGACCACGCGAAGTGGGACCTGCCTGCCTGACCCGCCCGCACCACGCACCAACAGCGCCCCGGGTCTTCCCGGGCGCTTTAGCGGCTAGGCCGACTGCAGGTGCCACTGACGCAGCGCCGATCCTTTCAGGGCCTGCTCGCCGCAGCCGGTGGGACACCGCAGCACGCGCGCCGCCGACGTACTGACGAAGCCCTGCCCTTCGTGCGCCTTGAAGATCACCTCGCACGACAGGCAGCGCGCCACCATCGAATACAGGTGGACGATGCGTCCGCTGCTGGGGTCCTGCAACGCGCTCACATCCAGCAGATCGAACTGGCAGCTGTCGGGCAGCGCGCGCCGGGGAAGCGGATGGGAAACGGAGGTCTGCAGGTTCACGAGCGCGCGCCATGGTGGGGGTAGGAAAAACTCTAAGCGGCCCGATGTGGAGCGCGAGTGCAGATGTCGTACAGCCCACGCACTGCCGCCCGATGTTCATCGCGCGAACGTTGCAACCCTGAACCGTTTGGTATCGCGCGGCAGGATTTCACTCACGCCACACCCCCCATGCAAGCAGCATGACCACGCCCACTCTGGGCGATAAGCGAGGCGTTGAACATGGACAAGAATCGTACCGAAGGTGCAAAGAACCAGGTCAAGGACACCGTGAAGGAAGTCGCCGGCAAGGTCACGGGCGACAAGGCCCAGGAGCTTGAAGGCAAGGCCCAGAAGACCGTCGGCAAGGTGCAGAGTGAAGTAGGCAAGGCGAAAGACAACGCTCGCCACTGACCTGAGCGCACTGCTCCCGAGCTGCGGCGACGGAGCAGTAGCGGTTGCCCGAACATTGCCCATCCATCCGGCGCCCGGGGCCGGCTGCAGGTGCGACAAACCGTCGCAATCCCGCTGAAACCCGGTGACTGCGCCGCGTGGGGTGCCACATATGGCCTAGAATCCGGGCCGTGCGCTCCCCTGCTCTCCACCGCTGGCTTCACGCCTGGGCCTGTCTGGCCATGCTGCTTGTGGTGGTCGCTCCGCTGGTGAGCCGGGCGCTGGCGCATCCGCCGGGGGCTGCCGTGCAGCCACTGCATGCCCATGCCGCGCATGCCCAGCCGGGGGCTACCGCCGCAACACATGCGCACCCGATGCATCACGATGCGGCCCATGGCATGGACCACGCCATGATGGCTCCGTCAGCACACGCCGAATCAGCACCCGCACCCGCAGCCACGCCTTCTGACGATCCCCATGCGCAGCACGACATGGGCGTGGACTGCGATTACTGCGTGATCGCCGCACGGATGATCAGCCTGCTGGTCGCCCTGCTTCTGCTGATGGCCGTCGGCCCCGTGCAGTTCCGGGCCCTGGCGGGCCTGTTGGAT
>NZ_QAIW01000209.1:0-405 GCF_003061285.1 Stenotrophomonas sp. HMWF003
GGCCTGGGGCGGGTGTGGTGGGGATGTGCATCTCAGAGCTCCCGGGTCCAGCTCAGGTAGAGCGCGCGGCCATCGCCCGGCGAGTAACCCGACGCGCCACTGTCATACCAGGCATACACGTAAAAGCGGTCGGTGGCGTTCTTCAGCAGCAGGGCCAGTTGGTTGCGCGCGTCCAGTTGGTAGCGGGCGCTCAGGTTCAACAGCGCATAGCCGCCGTAACGGCCGAGCTTGTTGGTGCGCTCCACGAAGTAGTCGCCCTGGCCATTACCCCAGGCACTGAAGGTCCAGTCTGCCGTGGGGGCGTACTCCACGCCGGCGCTGGCCAGCCAGTTCGGCACGTTTTCGATCTGCCGCCCCCGGGTGTTCGGTGCGGCGGGGTCCGGTACGTCGATCACCGCCTTCTGC
>NZ_QAIW01000209.1:471-2125 GCF_003061285.1 Stenotrophomonas sp. HMWF003
TTCGTTGCTGCCCACGCTGCCGTTGACGCCGAGAATGGTCGCCACCTCGTCGGACGCGCGCTGTTCCCAGTAGGCCACCCGGGTCTGCAGGCCGTGGGAGGGCGCCCACTTCAGGCCGGTCTCCCAGCCTTCGTTGATGGAAGGCGACAGGTTGCCGGCCTGGGTGCGGTAGGCGCCGTTGCCGCTGCCGATCTGGAAGGTGCGGCCCCAGTTGGCGTAGGCAACGGTGTTGCTGGCCAGGTCGTAGGACACGCTCAGCTTGGGCTGCTTGATCAGGCCGTAGTCGTACACCGGCGCATGGGAGGTAGTGGCCACGTTGTGGAAGTCGCCCTCGATGTGGTCCACGCGGTAGGCGGGCACGATCTTCAGCGCCTGGGTGGGGCGGATCACGGCCTGCACGTAGGCGCCCCGGGTGTCCAGGTCGAAATCCCAGTCACGCAGGGTGGCTTGGCGCTCGCGCGCGACGGTGCGGAAGCGGCGCGCCGTGTTGTCCTGCCATTGGCCGTCCACGCCGGCATCCAGCACGAACTCGGCCAGGGCCGTACTGGGGCGCCAGGTGGTGGTGAGGATCAGGCCACGGTGGGTTTCGTCGTTGAAGCGCTCCTGCTGCGCCCCGCCCGCGGTGAACGTGACCCAGCGCTGGTTGCGGTAGTCATTCTGGTAGGCCTTGGCGCTCCAGCTCCCGTCGCTGCCCAGCGCGCCATCGAGGTGCAGGGCGGTCTGGAGGGTTTCGCGCTCGCTGCGATCATCGCGGGCGTAGGCGGGCGACTGGTTGGGGTTGGCGTGCACCTCGGCGTAGCTCAGATAGCCGGCTTCCAGCGCGGTATTTTTGTAATAGCGGCTGGTCAGGCCCGTGCGCCAGCGGCCATCGGGATCGGTGTAGAACCATTTGCCGGCAAAGCTGCGTTGGGTCCCATCGGCATGGTCGCGCTCGCCGTCCGCGCCGCGCCAGCCGATGAAGTAGTTCTGCGACCACGCGCCGTTCTCGAACCCCTTGGCCACCTGGACGTCCCGGGTGCCGAAGCTGCCCACGGTAACGCTGAGCTGGCCGTCGTTGCCGCCCTGGCGGGTGAGCACGTTGACATCACCGGCGATGGCATGCAGGCCATAGCGTGCGTCGTTGGTGCCGCGCACGATTTCGATCGCGCTGATATCCAGCGGGAACACGGCGTCGAGATAGGGCATGCCGCCGGCGTTGTCGTTGCTGGGAATGCCGTCGATGAGCAGCTTGACCGCGTTGATGCGGCCTTCGCCGTTGAAGCCACGGAACGAAAAGCGGCCGGCGTCGGTGCCCATCTTGAACTGGGTGACCTGCACGCCGGGGGCGTTCATCAGCAGCTCCCAGCTGTGGTCCACCTTCTGCTGCTGCAGCAGGTCGCCGCCGATGATGTCCACTGAACTGAACACCGCGCGCGCCGGGAGCGCGCGTTCGGCGATGGCCCGAGCCTGCACGGTGCCCAGGGTGAGCACGGTGCCGTCCTGGGCGGTGGCAGGCCATGGGGCCAGGGCCGTGCAGGCGAGGGCGGCCAGGACGGCGTGGGAAAGCCGGTGGGAAACGGGAGATCGGTTCATTGTGCACAGCATCGAAATGCCTCGACCCTCAGGGGGTCGAGGCAGGCAAAGGCGCCGGCGTGTGCGCCGGATGGGGGAGGGG
>NZ_QAIW01000210.1:0-1598 GCF_003061285.1 Stenotrophomonas sp. HMWF003
GACGTCGTACAGCCCGCCAGCGCCACCAGCACGGCAGCGGTCAGGAAGGGGCGCAGGACGGGGGCGGCGGACGACGACATCGGCTGGTCTCGCAAAGAGGGGAGGTGGCATGATCGCAGCTTCACCCGGCCGCGACAGTGGCCGTTGGTCATGCGGCCAGATCCGGCATGGCCGGCCGTTGGATGACGGAAACCCGCTACTGGTTCACGGAATTCGACCGCCGCGCGACATAGCTTCGCCAAAGGCGCCATCACTCGTCATATCTCTATGGATAGATGCACTGCATGGCAACGCGGTAGCGCCGGTCATCAGGGGGATCACCTGCAAGGGAGCAAACGGATGCGAAGCAACGCGGGATGGACGGGCGGTGGACTCGCCCTGGGCTTGATGCTGGCGTGCGGCACCACGCACGCGGCCGATGTGGTGGGCGTGGCGTTCGTGCACGGAACCGGCAAGCAGACCGATGCGCGTACGGACTACTGGCAGCCGGGCATCATCGACACCGTGCGCCAGGGGCTGCCCAACAACAGCAACTACACGGTCATCAACTGCGATTTCGAGCAGTACATGTGGAAACCCGAGGCGGCCGGCTGCCTCGCCGGGCAGCTGACCACCTTCATCAACACCAAGGGCATCACCAGGCTGGTGGTGATCACCCATTCCAACGGCGGCAACGTGGTGCGCTGGATCCTGTCCAACCCCACCTACGACAGCCGCTACCCGAAGATCATCCAGACCATCAGCAAGGTCACCGCACTGGCACCGTCGTCGGCCGGTACGCCACTGGCCGATGCCGCGCTCAACGGCAACACGTTTGAAACCTCGGTGGGCTGGCTGCTGGGTTATAAGAGCGATGCCGTGCGGCAGCAGCAGGTGGGCCACATGGCCACCTACAACGCGCAGAACCTGTATGGCACCGCCGGGCGCCCGGCCCTGCCCAGGCCGTTCCGCGCGGTGGTCGGGTCGGATGTGGAGTCGGCCGTGTGGGACAGCAACAGCTACTGCGGCGGCTACGCGCAGAACGTGGGCCTGGAGTTCACCCAGAACTGGTTGAACAGCTGCTCGGACGGGTTCCTGGAGTGCAGCAGCCAGAAGGCTGCAGGCACGCTGTGGTTCACCGACAAGGCGCGCACCCAGGGCGCCGAGCCGCTGAGCCACAACCAGAGCCGCCGCGAGTGCTTCGGCCTGGGCACGATCCTGCGCAACGACCTGACCCTGTGAGGAGCACGCCATGACTTCAAGACTGACGATCGCGGTCGCCGTGGCCGCTGCCCTGGTGGCACTGCCGTTGCACGCCGCACAGCCTTTGCTGGCGCGCAGCAGCGACCAGCTGGCGCCGCGCGTGGAGAGCGCGCCGCTGCAGGCCGATGGCATCGAGCGGGCCCCGGTGAGCTTTGCCTGGGCACTGGATCCCAGCGCTACGTTGTCCGCGCCGGCGCCCTTCGTGGCCACCAGCCGCAGCTACTGGGAACTGGTGGACGCGGCCTCCCTGCAACGCGGCCTGGACCTGCCGTTGACCGCACCGGACGCGGTGATCCAGGTCAGCCCGGCACCGGGCGCCCGCGCGCTGTCCCCACAGCAGTGGCAGGTGCGCGACC
>NZ_QAIW01000210.1:1618-12143 GCF_003061285.1 Stenotrophomonas sp. HMWF003
GCTGGCGGTGGACAAGGTCGTGGATGACCAGCAGCTGCGTGCGGCCGGCATGTCGGTGGGGCAGGGCAGCGCGATGGTGCGCACCGGGCGCAGTGCCGCGGTGGGTACCTATCGCCTGCAAAGCGTCCAGGCGCAGGGCCGCTACGTGGTGCAGGTGCTGGAACCCAACAGCACGGTGGCGCTGAAGCTGCAGGCCAGCCGCCAGCAGGTGCTGGCCGGTGGCAGCGTGGAGCTGAGCGCGCGCCTGGTGGATGACCGCGGCACGGCCACGCTGGGCGGTGCAACCACGGGCGGGCGAACCCTGCCGGCCGGTGGCGAGGCGTTGCTGGTGGCCCCGGACGGCCGCAGCTGGCCGGTGCCGCTGGTGGCTGGCAAGGACGGTCTGCGCGCGCGCGTGGCGATCCCGCAGGACATCGGCCCGGTGCAGGGGCTGTGGGAACTGCAGGCCTTCGTCAGCGCCAATGGCGTACAGCGCGATGGCAAGGTCGCCTTCGCGGTCGCCCAGCCTACCGCGCGCTTCACCGGCCAGGCCGAGGTGGACCTCGCCCGCCGCACGGTGATGTTGCCGCTGGAGGTGGGCGCGCCCGGTCGCTACGAGGCGCGCGGCACGCTGTACGCCACCGGCCCGGACGGCCAGCTGCGGCCGGTGGCGCAGGCGCACAGCGCGGCGTGGTTCGACCATGCCGGCAGCGGCGCCATCGCGCTGCCCTTCGCCAGCGTGGCGCTGCCGCGCGGGTATGCGGCGCCGTTCGAGCTGCGCGACCTGCAGCTGCAGGACCAGGGCCGGATGGCCCCGATCGAGTCACGCGCGGTGGCGTTGAAGTTCTAGGCACCGCGGGCGACGGAGGCGACACCCTCCGTCGCCCGGCGGTAGAGCCACCCCATGGGTGGCTGCCTTTCATCGGGCGCACCTGCCTGCAACGCCAGCCACGCATGGCGTGGCTCCGTCCCCTATCCCGCAAACGCGCTCAGCCGACCCTCATGTTCCACCACCTGGATCGGGCCGCCGAACACCTCCGACAGCGGGCCGTCGCGCAGCAGGTCCTCGCGGGGCCCATCGGCGACGATCCGGCCGCCGCGCAGCAGCACCACCCGCGCGATTTCCGGGATGACCTCCTCGATGTGGTGGGTCACCAGCACCAGGGTGATGCCCTCGGCGGCCAACCGGCGCATGGTGGCGATCAGGTGCTGGCGCGCGATCAGGTCCAGCCCGGTGGACGGCTCGTCCAGCAGCAGCGCCTGCGGCCGGTTGACCAGCGCCCGGGCGATCAGCACGCGCCGGGTTTCACCGGCCGACAGCTCGGCATAGCCCCGCGGCAGCAGCGGCAGCGCGCCGGTCAGGGCCAGGGTTTCGCGCACGCGCTGGCGCATGTCGTCGGTGACTTCGCGGAAGGCCGGCACCACGAAGCTGGCGAAGAAGCCCGACAGCACGGCTTCTTCCACGGTCAGCCCGGGCATGTCGGCCAGGTTGCTGCTCAAATCGCCGGTGACGATGCCCAGCTGCGAGCGCAGCCGGTCCACCTGCCAGCGGTTCTGGCCCAGCACCCGTACCGCCACGCTGCCGTCGGCATGCGCCAGCGGGTACAGCTCGCGGGTGATCAGCTTGATGAAGGACGACTTGCCGCAACCGTTGGGGCCCAGCAGCGCGGTGTGCTGGCCCTGGGCGATGCGCAGGCTGAGATCGTGCAGAACCCGGACCTGGCCGCGGATCACACAGGCGCGGTCCAGCTCGATCAGGGGGATGTTGGCGGCCAGGGGCGCCGGGGAGGCTGCGACTGTCATGAATGCGGGGGCATGCTCACGAAGGAGGAAAACAACTGAATGACTGCGCAAAAATCGCACCAGACGGATGAAGTTTGCAACTGCAGGCCCCATCATGTCCGAAGGTGTACCTGTTCCCTTGCTGGCCGCCCGCGGCCTGGAGTCCTGCGATGCTCGATACGCTCCTCAACTTCCTGACCGGCGGTGTCGTCGGCCTCGGCTGGTGGGGCATGGCGCTGGTGCTGCTGGTGTTCACCCAGCTGACCATCTTCGCCGTCACCCTGTACCTGCATCGCAGCCAGGCGCACCGTGGCGTGGATTTCCACCCGGTCATCGCGCACTTCTTCCGCTTCTGGACCTGGCTCACCACCTCCATGATCACCAAGGAGTGGGTGGCCATCCACCGCAAGCACCACGCCAAGGTGGAAACCGACGAAGACCCGCACAGCCCGGTCACCAAGGGCATCGGCATGGTGTTCTGGCGTGGCGTGGAGCTGTACCGCGAAGCCCGCGCGATGCGCGCGGACATCGAGCAGTACGGCCGCGGCGCGCCGGACGACTGGATCGAGCGCAAGCTCTACACCCCGCATGCCAACCTCGGCCCGGTCGCGCTGCTGGCCATCAACAGCCTGCTGTTCGGCCTGCCGGGCGTTGCCCTGTGGGCGATCCAGATGGCGTGGATCCCGTTCTGGGCGGCCGGCGTGGTCAACGGCCTGGGCCACTGGTGGGGCTACCGCAACTTCGAATCGGCCGACACCTCCACCAACCTGACCCCCTGGGCGTTCTGGATCGGCGGTGAAGAGCTGCACAACAATCACCACGCCTTCCCCAGCTCGGCCCGCTTCTCGATGCGCCGCTGGGAATTCGACATCGGCTGGGCCGCCATCCGGGGCCTGCAGGCCGTGCGCCTGGCCAAGGTGCTGCGCGTGGCGCCGTCCATGGACGTGCGCCCGAACATCGCCGTGCCGGATGCTGAAACCCTCAAGGCGCTGCTGTCGCACCGCTTCCAGGCCATGACCGACTACCAGCGCAACGTGTTCGTGCCGGCCCTGCGCGAAGAGGCGGCGATGGCCGGTGCCAAGCTGCGCAAGCTGCTGCCGCGCCGCATGCGCCGCGGGCTGGTCAACGATGGCCGCTGGCTCAAGCCGGACTGCCGCGCCCAGCTCAGCACCTGGGTGGAACAGCGCCCGCGCATCCGCGTGCTGGTCGAACACCGCGCGCGTCTGGCAGCCCTGCTGGAAGCGCGGGGCAACGATGCCGCCGAGCGCCTGAAGCTGCTGCAGGCGTGGTGCCACGAGGCCGAAGCCAGCGGCATCGCCGCGCTGCAGGCCTACGCCGCCCGCCTGAAGGGCTACGCGCTGACGGCGCACTGACCGGTGCGCCCCGGCGTGAACAACCGTGAAAAACGCCGCCTCGTGCGGCGTTTTTCCTGCGTGGCCCTGCTGATGGCCGCCGGCATGGCGCAGGCGCAGGTGGCCGACACCGGCAGCTACCTGCAGCGCATGGATACCGACGGCGATGGTCGGGTCAGCGTCGAGGAATACGTGCAGTGGATGCTGTACGCCTTCGAGCGCATGGACCGCAACGGCGATGGCGTGCTCAGTGCCGATGAACTGCCCGGCGGCAAGGGCGCCCCGATCACCCGCGAACAGCAGCGGCAGACCCTGGTGCAGCGCTTCCACAAGCAGGACGCCAACGGCGATGGCTACCTGAGCGCGAAGGAACTGGCCGCGCCGCCGCGGTGAGCGTGACGTTCGCACATGCAGCGGGAAGTCGGACAGGTAGCGGGGCAGAGCCCCGCTCTACCACCGGGGGACGCCGTAGAATTGCCCCATGCCTGAACTGCCCGAAGTAGAAACCACCCGCCGCGGCCTGGCCCCGCACCTGGAAGGTCGCCGCGTGCATGGCGTGATCCTGCGCCGGCCCGACCTGCGCTGGCCGATTCCCGAGGAGATCGGCGCGCTGCTGCCCGGGCAGGCCATCGACGGCGTGCGCCGCCGCGCGAAGTACCTGCTGCTGGATACCGCCATCGGCAGCGCGGTGCTGCACCTGGGCATGTCCGGCAGCCTGCGGGTGCTGCCCGGTGATACCCCCGTGCGCGCGCACGACCACGTGGACATCAGCCTGGACAACGGCCGCCTGCTGCGCTTCAACGACCCGCGCCGGTTCGGCAGCCTGCTGTGGCAGCCGGCCGGGGAAACCCATGCGCTGCTGGCCGGGCTGGGCCCGGAGCCACTCGACGATGCCTTCGATGGCGACTACCTGTTCCAGCGCAGCCGGCGCCGCAGCGCATCGGTGAAGACCTTCCTGATGGACCAGGGCATCGTGGTCGGCGTCGGCAACATCTACGCCGCCGAAAGCCTGTTCATGGCCGGCATCAACCCCCTGCGCGAGGCCGGGAAGATCTCGCGCGGGCGGTACCAGCGGCTGGCCACGGCGGTGAAGCAGATCCTTGGGTACGCCATCACCCGCGGCGGCACCACCCTGCGTGATTTCATCAACCCCGACGGCGCCCCGGGCTACTTCGAGCAGGAACTGCTGGTCTACGGCCGTGAAGGCCAGCCCTGCCGGCAGTGCGGGCGGCCGCTGCGGCACGCCACCATCGGCCAGCGCGCCAGCGTCTGGTGCGGCCACTGCCAGCGCTGAACCCTCGCACGCCCGTCGCCTTTGCGGCGGTATAGTCCGCCCAACGTCACCGGCGGGGGTGTGCGATGGACGAGGCACCGGATATCACCGTATGGCTGGACTCAGCCCGCGCGGGCGACCGCGCCGCCCTGGACCGGGTGCTGACCCTGCTCTACCAGGAGTTGCACAGCATGGCCCGGCGCCAGTTGGCCGGCCAGCAGGGGCGCACGCTGGATGCCACCTCGCTGGTCCACGAGTCCTACCTGAAGCTGCTCGGCGCACGCGGTGCGGCCCGTTTCGAAGACCGCGCGCACTTCTTCGCCTATGCCGCCTCGGCCATGCGCAGCGTGGTCGTGGATTACGCGCGCAACCGGCTGGCCCGCAAGCGCGGTGGCGACCTCAAGCGGGTCGACCTGCCCGAGAACAGCAGCAGCGGCGTGCGCCTGGATGAAGACCTGCTGGCGCTGGATGTGGCGCTGGCCCGGCTGCAGGCCGTGGACGGCCACCTGGCCAAGGTGGTGGAGCTGCGCTATTTCGCCGGGCTGTCCGAGCACGAGATCGCCGACCTGTGCCAGCGCTCGGAACGCAGCATCCGCCGCGACTGGCAGAAGGCGCGCATGTTCCTGCTGGCCTCGGTGCGCGACGACTGAACACGGCGGGCAATGACGGTCCCGCGTGGCGGCGCGGGCGGTGGTACATCGTTCGGGGAGCAGATCGATGGAAGCGTCGCGCTGGCGGCAGGTGTCTTCGCTGCTGGACCAACTGCTGGAACTTGCCGACGGGCCGCGTGCGCAGCGGCTGGCGCAGCTGCGCCTGGCCGATCCGACGCTGGCCGACGACCTGGAACGCCTGCTGGAACACGAGCGCGACAGCCACGAGTTCATGGCCCAGCCGTTGTGGACCGCCGCCCCGTCGGACAGCCGTGCCGGCACCCTGATCGGCCCCTACCGGCTGCTGCGCTCGCTGGGCGAGGGTGGCATGGGCGAGGTCTGGCTGGCCGAACGCGCCGACGGCCTGTACCAGCGCCAGGTGGCACTCAAGCTGCTGCGCAGTGGCTATGCCGACCCGGGCCTGCGGCAGCGCTTCAGCCGCGAGCGCGAGATCCTGGCGCGGCTGCAGCATCCCAACCTGGCCGAACTGCTCGATGCCGGCGTGGACCTGCAGGGCCAGCCCTACCTGGCGTTGGCGTACGTGGAAGGCCAGCCGATCACCGACTACTGCCAGCAGTTGCAGCTGCCGCTGGAACGCCGCCTGCAGCTGATGCTGCAGGTGTGCGCGGTGGTCACCCACGCGCACGCCAACCTGATCGTGCACCGCGACCTGAAGCCCTCCAACATCCTGGTCACCGCCCATGGCGAAGTGAAGCTGCTCGACTTCGGCATCGCCAAGCTGCTCGACGACCGGGAGGCGCGCGACAACGCGCCGCACCCGGCCACCGAGGCGCGCGCGTTCACCCTCCACTACGCCGCGCCCGAGCAGGTGCGGGGCGAACCGGTCACCACGCTCACCGATGTGTACTCGCTGGGCGTGGTGCTGTTTGAAGTGATCACCGGGCGCAAGCCCTACCGGTTGCGCCGGCACAGCGATGCCGAATGGGAACGCGCGATCCTGGAGGTGACCGCGCCGCGCGCCTCGGCGGTGGTGCTGCGCGGCAGCGCCGGGAGCCCGGCCACGCTGGCCGACCGGCGGCTGGCCCGGCGCCTGCGCGGCGACCTGGACACGATCCTGCTCAAGGCCCTGCAGAAGGAACCGGCACAGCGCTACGCGTCGGCCGAAGCGCTGGCGCAGGACCTGCGCCGCTTCCTGGAAGGTCGCCCCATCCACGCGCGACCGCAGCGCACGCTGTACCGCCTGCGCAAGTACATCGGCCGGCACCGGTGGGGCGTGGCGTTGGGCTCGCTGGGGGCGGTGGCGCTGGCCGGCCTGGCGGTGGTGGCGCTGTGGCAGATGCAGCAGGCACGCCGCGAGATCGCCCGCGCCCAGGCCATGCAGGAATTCACCGTGGGCCTGTTCGACCGCGCCGCCGGCGTACGCCATGGCAGCTTCGACGTGCGCCAGCTGCTGGCCACCGGGCAGCAGCGCGGCGAGGCCGAACTGGCCGACCAGCCGTTGTCGCTGGCCGATCTGCAGGGGGTGATCGGACGCCTGCGGATCGGCATGGGGGACTATCAACTTGCGCTGCAGACGCTGGACCGCCAGCGCGCGCTGCTGGAGCAGGCCGGCGATGTGCCGCCACCGCTGCAGCTGGAAGCGGTGACCCAGCGTGGACGCGCGCTCCGCATGCTGGGCCGCTCGCGCGAGTGCGTGGCGCACATGACGCCGATGCAGTCGCTGGCCGCGCAACAGCGCAGCGCGCTGCCCGGCCTGGTGGCCGAGTACCACGCCCAGCTCGGCCGCTGCCAGCAGCTGTTGGGCTTCCGCGATGAAGCGCGCGCGGCCTTCGCGCTGGCGCTGGCGCTGCGCCGCGACGTGCTGCACGACACCGCCGGCACCGCCGAGAGCCTGTCCGACCTGGCTGCGCTGGACAGTGACGACGGCCGCCCGCAGGCGGCCCTGGCCGGCTACCAGCAGGCGCTGCAGCTGCTGCAGCTGCGCGCCGGTGAGCGCCAGCCGCAGCTGATCGTCCTGCGTCGCCACCTCGGCGAAACCCTCGCCGCGCAGGGCGACCTGGATACCGCCGAGCAGACCCTGCACATCGCCTGGGCCGATGCGGTCAGCCTGTATGGGCCGGAACACCCGGAGACCCTGTCGATCCGCCGCCTGCGTGGCGTGCTGGCCCTGCAGCGCGGCGACCTGCGCCAGGCGGACGCGACCCTGCAGCAGGTCCATCGCCTGACCCGGCTGGCGCTGGGCGAGCAGCACCGCGACACCGGCCTGAGCTGGCATGCGCTGGGCCTGCTGGCGCTGGAGCGCGGCGACAGTGGTGCCGCGGTGGTCGATTTCGAACGTGCCGTGGCGATCTGGCGGCAACCGGACTGCGTGGGAGTGTTGCCGCAGGGCCTGTACGACTATGGCACCGCCCTGGCCCAGGCCGGACGCTGGCAGGCCGCGCTGGCTGCCCTGCATGAAGGCCGCCAGTGGCAGGCCGCGCAACGCGGCGACCACGATCCGTCGGTGCAGCTGGCCGACCTGCGGATGGCCGAGATCACCAGTGCCTACGGCGACCCCCGCCAGGCCGGCGACCAACTGGCGCAGTTGATGCTGCGCCACCGGCAGGGCGGCGCCGAGGCGCTGGCCGGGGAGCAGGCCCTGCAGCTGGCCTGGGGCCGCAACCTGGCCCGCATGGGGCAGGACGTGGAGGCCGAGCGCGCGTTGTCGAGGGTGGCCAACGGCCGGGCGCCGGACCCGGCCAGCACGGCGCTGCGCTGGCAGGCCCGCACCAGCCTGGCCGCGCTGCGTTGCCCGCAGGCGCCGCTGCGCAGCCGGGAGGCGCTGTTGCGGCTGCAGGGCGAAGCACGGTTGCAGTGGCCGCAAGGCGGCACGGTGCTGCGCGACATCGACCAGGCGCTGCAGGCCTGTGCCACCGCGACATTGGCCGACACGCGCTGATCGGCGGGCGGCTGGCTGAACGCCACGCGCGCGCCACCTCGGCGATTTAACGTTCGCCTGCCTATGATGGCCGGCCCTTTCCTGCCAGTGCTGCCTGCATGCAACGTCGCGACTTCATCCGCAATGCCTCCCTGGCCCTGGCCGCGATCGGCTTCCCGGCGCTGCCGGCCTGCGCCGCGCAGGGCAGCCAGGTGGGGCTGCGCCGGCTCGGCCAGCCGCAGCCGTTCGATTTCGCCACCCTCAAGGGCCAGGCGCGCGCGCTGTCGCAGGCTGCCTACCAGACCCACAAGCGCACGTTGCCCGGGCCGCTGGAAGCGCTGGACTGGGACCAGTACCAGTCCATCAGCTACCGCCAGGACCATGCGCTGTGGGCCGACAAGCCCGGCAAGTACCAGGCCAAGTTCTTCCACCTGGGCCTGTACTTCCATTCCCCGGTGCGCATGTACGACGTGGTGGATGGCAAGGCGCAGGAACTGGCCTACGACCCGGCCGCGTTCGATTACGGCAAGAGCGGGTTGAAAGGCAGCCACCTGCCGGCCGACCTGGGCTTTGCCGGCTTCCGGCTCAATACCCGCCAGGACACCAACCGTGATTTCGCCGCGTTCCTGGGCGCCAGCTACTTCCGCGCCGTGGGCAAGGAAGGCCAGTACGGCCAGTCGGCGCGTGGCCTGGCCATCGACACCGGCATGGGCAAGCCCGAGGAATTCCCGGACTTCATCGCCTATTACCTGGAACAGCCGGCCGCCGATTCCAACACCCTGGTGGTGTATGCGCTGCTGGACTCGCCCAGCGTGGCCGGCGCGTACCGCTTTGCGATCACCAACGGCGACACCCTGCTGATGGACATCGACTGCGCCCTGTACCCGCGCAAGGCCATCGAGCGGCTGGGCATCGCCCCGTGCACCAGCATGTACCAGGTGGGCGAAAACGACCGCCGCATGGCCTGGGACTGGCGCCCGGAAATCCACGACACCGATGGCCTGTCGATGTGGACCGGCAGCGGCGAGTGGATCTGGCGCCCGCTGTGCAACCCGCACAACCTGCGCTTCAACATGTTCGTGGACAACAACCCGCGCGGCTTCGGCCTGCTGCAGCGTGACCGCAACTTCGACCACTACCAGGACGACGGGGTGTTCTACGAGAAGCGCCCGTGCCTGTGGGTGGAACCGAAGGGGCAGTGGGGCAAGGGCTCGGTGCAGCTGGTCGAGATCCCCACCGTGGATGAAACCTTCGACAACATCGTGGCGTTCTGGAACCCGGAGGCCAAGCCGCAGCCGGGCCAGGAACTGCTGCTGGGCTACCGCCTGTACTGGGGCGCACAGCCGCCGGCCCGCACGCCGCTGGCGCATTGCGTGGACAGCCGCACCGGGTTGGGCGGGGTGATCGGCAAGAAGCGGGCGTATTTCTCGTGGCGCTTCGCGGTGGATTTCGAAGGCGGCGAACTGGCCGCGCTGATCGACAAGGGCGAGGTGGAAGCGGTGGTCCAGGCCAGCCGCGGCCGCGTGGAGATCGTCTCGGCGCGCCCGCTGCGCGAGATCAAGGGCTACCGCGCCATGTTCGACCTGGTCCCGCCGGACGATTCCACCGACCAGATCGACATCCGCCTGTACCTGCGCAGCGGCGGCAAGACGCTGACCGAAACCTGGCTGTACCAGTACAGCCCGCCGCCGAAGGGCGCGCCGGAGCGCACGCTGTACTGAGGGGCTGGCAGCCGCCTACCCGCATTACCCGGGCTGACGTCCTACGGCCGGGACAAGCCCCCTTGTTGTTCAAGGGGGCGCGCCGACAGGCGCGGGGATAAGGATGATGGTGAGGCGGGGCCCACGGTTTGCATCGCACATCGTGGGGTGAACACGCGAATGCGGGTTCAAACCGCCTGGGCAGGCTCGATTTTCCCTTCGCCCCGCGTGATCTTCTTGAACTCGGCCCGGCTCACCGACACGTAGCGCTCGTTGCCGCCGATCTCCACCTGCGGGCCGTCCTGCACCGCGTGGCCGTGCTCATCCACGCGCACGGTCATGGTGGCCTTCTTGCCGCTGTGGCAGATCGTCTTGATCTCCTGCATCTCGTCGGCCCAGGCCAGCAGGTACTGGCTGCCTTCGAACAGCTCGCCGCGGAAATCGGTGCGCAGCCCGTAGCAGAGCACCGGAATGCGCAGCTGGTCCACCACCTCGCTGAGCTGCCAGACCTGGCTGCGGCTCAGGAACTGCGCCTCGTCCACCAGCACACAGCCGAGCGTGCCGTGGGCCTCCAGGTCCTGCGCAATCAGCCCCTGCAGGTCGGTATCGCGGTCGAAGGCCACGCCGTCGGCCTTGAGGCCGATCCGCGAGGCGACCACGCCGCGCCCGGCGCGGTCGTCCAGGCGCGGGGTCAGGATGGCCACGCGCATGCCCCGTTCCCGGTAGTTGTGCGCCGACTGCAGCAGCGTGGTGGTCTTGCCGGCGTTCATCGCCGAATAATAGAAATAGAGCTTGGCCATCGGCCAATTCTAGACGCCCGGCCGGCCCGCGTCGCCGCCCGCCGGGCCAGGCGACGCTTTTGTCCGCCACCGCCGGGCACCCCGCCCCGGCCGGGCGGCCCGGTACAATGC
>NZ_QAIW01000211.1:0-5701 GCF_003061285.1 Stenotrophomonas sp. HMWF003
CGTAGATGGCTTCGCCGGAGGTAGCGGGAAACTGCTCTAAACATAAGCTGGTAGGCGGGGAGCGTATGCTCTGCCGACCACGCCGCTCGATCGTCCCACAGAGATATAAGCTTGGGGGCTGATGGGAAAAAGTGGAAGGTGCTTGGTGCCGGCTCCAGTGCCGCAGCGACCATCGGGTTCGGACTCACCTCAATGGCGCGCCAATACCAGCCGGCCTTCTCACCCAACGACAGGCTTCCCCATAACGGGTGCGCATACCCCGTGCTCGGCGTTTGATATCCAGCGCCGAGCTGGTCAGCTGCCCGCTGCCATGCTTCGAGCTCATTTAACGCCACAGTTGCTAGATTGCCCTTGCTTTCCGCACACAATATGGGGGTGCTTGCGTCGAGCAGGGACTGGCCGCACTGAAGACAGGCGTATGCATTGCAGCTCACGCCTTTTGTATCGAGCGCATTGCCGCAGCTCGGGCACTGCAGCTGAAGCGGTAGACCATGAATGATGCAGTTCCTGAACCTATAGTCCTGCTGATGCGCGTAGTGCATCCCGTAACCAACGCAGACTGGGCAGTAACGAAGCGCGTCCTCAGGAAGCCACCTGCGCGGTTCGGCGAGCAGGCGAGCCACATCACTGAGCCCTTCTTGCACGGCTAGGTGCGTACCTGCACCTGCATCCGGCAAGAGCACCGCTTGGCCGCGCAACTGGTATCGCCACGCTCGCTTGGTCTTTAGCCAAGGTACGCGGGAGTGATTTAGCCAACCCAAAAGCTGAATGATGGACCACGATGAGCAGTGGTCATCGATCAAAAGGCGACTCCAGGTAATCATGCGCTATCCTGGCGATCAGCTCGGCGACGTCGGGCGGCAGACACGAATGCGGGCGGACTACGGGCACCATAGTCGGTATCTTCGATCGCTCGTTCCCAATCGCTGCGGGTTAGCACCAGATCATCGGTATCGCTGGTCTCCGCGTCGAGGCCCACCAGCATGAGCGCTTCGGCTATCCACTGCATGCTCACGCCCTCTCGATCAATCACGCCCCCGGAGCGGGCACGAAACGCCTCAAACATTTCGTCTGCACACTTTGCGAGACGAAACCCCTGTGCGTAAGCACGCGGCCATAGGTACTGGGTGTACGACCAACCAGATCCCGCCGGATACTGCGCTTCCTCGTCACAACAGCGCAGACACACTCGTATATCCGACGCGTCCTGCAGGCTTCGGAACTCGTTGAGTCGCGACATGAACCTCTCACTGAAATCTGGCATCTGGACCTTGAGTCGGTCATGCATGGCGCACAGCTGGCTTTGGCCAAAGAGCACCACCGTCACTTTGATATCTCGAACGGTGAGCCAGTTGACCAAGCGCTTCAGCCAGCCGAGCTCCTTCGCGTGGAGGTTCTGAGCTTCATCAATTACTAGGAAGATGCGTCTTCCGGCGATCGCAAGCGAGTAAAGCGCCCGTTCAAGCTGATTTCGCTTTCCTGTTAGCGTGCGATCAATGCGCCCCTCATAGCCGATCTCGGATAGTAGGTCCTCAATCAGGGCGCCTTCCGCGGGGACCTCTTTGGATGAGGGTTCATAGACAATGAAGCCACAGCTTGGAAACTGAACGGGCGCCAGCTTCCTTAGGGCTGCAATGCAGGAGGACTTTCCGGAGAGTGGGTGCGCCCAGAATGCAACCGAGGATCGCGAACGGCGAGCCTTATCGAAGATGAGTGTCGCCGCCTCCCTCACGGCTGGCGTGGCAAGTATCGCGTTAGCCCTCAGTAACGGATGGTCGGCGAGCAGGTCCGGATAGGTCGCACGGATCGCCGCCAGATTGTCCTTGGCGTGCATAGGTTCCTCACGTTTTCCCAATGACGCTGAAGTCAATTGATGTTGGCTTACGAAGTCGGCGTACAAGCTGCTGTGTGGATTCGCGTTTCGAACGCGCCGGCTGCGGCTGCTCAGAGTTATATCCCTTGCGGGCCTCCTCGGCGACAATGGAAGCTGCTCGCGTCACCCGGGCTGACTTTTCGTTTGCTTCAAGCGCAGCTTGTTCCTGGTCTGCGAGGAACTCTTGGGCTGGATGTTGGTCAAGCAGGTCATGCGCATGCTTGATTTTTGCTTTTAGCAAGCGGCGCATCTCGCGCGAGTGCGGATATCGCCACCGGCTGGAAATTGGCATCAGCTCGTCCAGCATCTCGCCCTCTGCGGTGTAGGCTTTGACGGTAGAAATGTCGTTGGGATCGGCGTGCACTCGGATCTTCTCGCCAACCAGGTCCCACCGTGCCGCGAGCTCCCTGGATGAATACTCAACGGATGCATACGTTATGTATGGCAGCCTACCCTTCGCTTGACTGCCGCGCACGGTAGGCATGCAGATCTCAAGCCTCAGCGGCAGAGACGTAAGGTTATGGGGTGGGCACAGTGGCGGCAGCATCCCGCCGGTGTTGGAATAGAAGTCCAGCAGCTGCTGCGCGGGGCTACTTCCATAATTAGCCTCCGTGGGCTTGTTGTTCCACAGCCCTACCGCCTTAGTCATTGCGTGCGTGATTTCCTTCATGGATATCTTCATGCGTACGGCCGCGCGCTCTGGGTGGATTCGTCGCGTGTCTACCGGATTATTCCCGGTTGTTGCCCGTGAGCGATGGAAGAGCTCTCGTGCCATCCAGCTGAAAACGCGCTCAACCAGACAGCGCCGCTGGGGGTGCTTGATCGCGCCAAAGCTGACAGCGGCACCTGCAGATTCGCGAACCTTGGAGCATACGGAGTCGGACAGGTGCGCCAGTGCGTTGTCAACGAAGAGCGTGTCAAATCCTATTCGAAGTTCGCATTGATTGGTGCGCCGCACTCCCGATAGCAACGCTTCCTTGATCTCAACCGACAGGCACTGGCCTGCAATCGCTCGATCGATGCATTCCAGGAAGTCCGCACTGGATGGCTGGCGACGTACTACCAGATCCCATGCCAAGATGTAGTTGGTGTAGCGGTCCACCGCTACGATCAGCGTCAATCTCCGGCACGGCACAAATTTCGTTCCTTTTGGCGTTTCAATGCCGACCGAGATGATCATGTGCACTTGGTGCTCATCTGCCTCTACCACTTCGAAGGGAGCTTTCGCCTCGATCTTTTCCAATGGCGCCTTGCCCCGCTTGGAGCGATCTCGGCTGATCTCCCCGAACTGAAGCAGCGCTACCCGTTGATGGTTGTCCGCAAAGAATCGCTGCACATAGTGGGCAAGACTGGTGCGGCCTTGGCGCTCTACGCAGAAAGGCCAGTCTGAAGGACCAATGCCCGCATCGGTGCAGAGCCTCAGGAAAACCTGATGTGCTGTGCGTGGCGTCACCCTCCCCCGATCGTTCCCCGCCGGGGCGACACCCGTCGCCAGGTACTTATCCAGGGCGACCCGGATACCCGGACGAACCGTAAACGTTTGGTCAAGTGCGCCGACGTACCCGCCGTGTGACAGATGGGGCATTGAGCGGACAGGGCGTGTTCGAACATGTGGGTTGGTCCGAATCCCCTTTACCAAGCCCATGCAGCCGGCGAGTCGGCCATCGTGCATCACGTGGACACATCGATTCAAGAAGAGCACAACCTGATGGCATTGGTAGCCGTGTCGCTCCTCGATCAATGAAACTGGATCGCCTGCGAGATAGCAAGCAAGCGCAGCCCTGCGACGGTTCCATACAGCTAGATCCTCCGGACCAAGCACGCTGAAATCGAACGACGGCCACGCCGCCATAGATCTGAGTTCGGCGGGCAACGTTTTTCTTGTGTACCTAGGTATGGCGGGCATGATCGAGCCTCATCAGCCGCGTGTGCATAGACCATGGCGCGGTATCTAGGTTGGACAGAAATGAGCGCGCTCGCAACGCCAGTACGGCTGCCCCGATTACTTGCGATGGATGATGGGCATCCAGATCATTGACTAGATTTCCCAAGGTAGTGAAGCGACGAAGCCGGATACAGGATTCCACTTCGTCTGCAAGTGGCGCCAAGTTCACGCCTCCGCAGCGGTGAAAGGCTGCGATGGCTGCCTTCCAGTTTCGGACGCGCAAGGACGCGTCAAGCAGTTCACCAACGGTAATTGATGCGATCGATCGGCCGCAGGCCTCTTGCAGTGCGGAGAGCTTCTTTAAGGCGTTGGTGGAGCCGTCATCTACCACTCTGCCTTGGGATGCCCCATCCTCAAGAACGACGACCGCATCAGCGATTGCATCCACGTCGCCTATCGAGAGGTCAACGTCTGGCCCGGAATACTCGGCTCTGTGGACCGCTGGATCACCTTCGCAGTAGTAGAACAGCAGCATGCTCAGATCGCCACTGAGGGTTACTGCGTGGCTAGAGAGCGGCGACTTAAGATGCCACAGATTCGAAGAATTGCTGGTGCGCGCCTGCCGTACGCCCAGGATGCGTTTTCGCGCTCGCGTCGCCAAACTCATTTCAAGAGATCCAGTCCACGCGTCACTATTCAGACGTCTGCAACTGACGATCAGGGCGACATCGATGTCACTATCTGGGCCCGCCGTGACAAAGGTCGCCTGCCTGATCGGCAGGCCCTAAGAGTTCAGCGCAACCGTACACCCAGACTCTCTCGATGACAATTCCTTCCGCTAACCCAGACGGTCGAAGTACAGATTCAGTTGCAGTTTCCGGACAAAGTACATTTTTAGTGGTCAAGGTCACCCATTCATACTCTAGCAAAACGGGCGCAGTGGTCGGTAAGCCGCTGTTTCGCGGAACCACGCCGGGTACAGAAATAGTTGCCCCGTCATCAGCGGACAATTCTGCCCCGTTGCGGCAGAGATTCTGGTTCGCAAGGCAGACATTCTTGGGCTGCCGCAAGCCGTCGCAGAAATTTCTGGGTGCTAGTTGTCTGGTTGAACAAAGTTCCGCGCTCGGATCGCCCGGGTGCGCCGGGTTCCAATGCAGCCATCTCGCCCCGTACAGCGCCGCTCGACCGACGGCGAATTGGCCTGGGGACTTCCACCAGCCGTCGACCAGGCCTTGGTGGCCGCTGGCCTCAAAGCCAAGGTCGGCCCGTGGACCTTGGCCACCGTGCGCCATCGCGTTGCCGTGCTGTCCACCGCGCACCGACTCAAGCACGTGGCCAATCCCTGCGCGAAGCCTGCGATTCGCACCGTGCTCAGCCGCGCGGCGCGGGCCGCGGTTAAACGCGGCGAGCGCCCACGCAAGAAGACTGCGATCACCTTGGCCGAGCTGGAGGCCATGTTGGCCACCTGCGACGACAGCCTGGAAGGAATTCGGGATCGCGCCCTACTCTGCTTTGGGTTCGCCAGTGGTGGCCGCAGGCGCAGCGAGATCGCTGCCGCCGACCTGCGCGATCTGCGCCGCATCGGTGAAGCGGGCTACATCTACCGACTGGAACACAGCAAGACCCAGCAGGCCGGCGTCACGGCGACTTCGACGCCGGACAAATCGGTGCTGGATCGGGCTGCCGTCGCCCTCCAGGACTGATTGGAGGCCTCCGGAATCACCGAGAGGGCCATTTTTCGGCGGCTGTGGAAGCAGCGGGTCGGCCCTGCCCTGTCCCCGGCCGCCGTGGGTGAGATTGTGCAGCGGCGGGCGCGGCTGGCCGGGCTGGAGGGAGATTTTGGCGGGCACAGCCTGCGGTCGGGGTTCGTGACCGAGGCCAGCCGCCAAGGAGTGGCACTACCGGAGATTATGCAGCTGACCGAGCACCGCTCGGTCTCGAGT
>NZ_QAIW01000212.1:0-3642 GCF_003061285.1 Stenotrophomonas sp. HMWF003
AGCCCCCTCTGTGCCCCAGGAGCCCCCATGGATCGTCACCGCCCTGTCCCGATCAATGCCGCCATCCACCGGCGCCGCAGGCTGCATGACATCTACGCAGCAGTGCTGGTTGGCGTGCTTGCCTGGACGGGCGCCAGCGTGGCCCAGGCCCCGGCAGACAACAGCGCGCCGCTGCAGTCGCCAGTGGAGATCCGCTACGGCGCCGACGGCATCAGCAAGGGCACCCTGCGCCCGGCAATGTCGGCCGTGTCGGTGGGTGGGCAGCCGTACCGCGCGCTGGTGTTCAACGGCGACTACGACGCGCCGCTGATCCGCACCCGTCCCGGTGGAACCGTGGCGATCACGCTGGACAACCAGATGGACGAAAAGACCAACCTGCATTTCCACGGCATGACCGTTACCCCGTTGGATTCGGGCGACAGCATCTTCCGCGAGGTTGGCCCGCACGAAAAGGGGCTGTACCGCTTCAAGCTGCCCCCCGACCACAGCCCGGGCGCGTACTGGTACCACAGCCATTTCCACGGCGGCGCGCAACGCCAGGTGGAATCGGGCATCGCCGGTCCGATCCTGGTGGACGGCATCCTCGATCCGTTCCCGGAGTTGAAGGGCATCCGGGAGCGCGTGCTGGTCCTGCGCAATTTCCAGAAGACGTTCACCGGCAAGCTGGCCAGCGAAATCGTCACCAGTGCGCCGTCGATCCGCACGGTCAACGGCCAGGCCGATCCGGTGATCGACATCCAGCCCGGCGAAACCCAGCTCTGGCACCTGATGAACATCTCGGCCAACCAGTACTTCCGCGTCCGCATCACCGGACAGAACGTGCAGATCCTGTCGCGCGACGGCAACACGGTGACCAAGCCGGTGATGGCCGACGAACTGCTGATCGGGCCGTCCGCCCGTTTCAGCATTCTCGTGGTCGGCGCGGGGGCGGGCGATCACGCGGTCGAGCTGGCCGCCGGTAATACCGGTGCGGCCGGCGACCAGTACAGGGGCGCACGCATTGCCACGATGCGGGTGGCCGGCGCGCCGGTCGCCACCCGCCGCATCACCAGCCCGTATCCGGTGAGCGAAGACCTGGCCAGGGTCAGGGTCGCCCACGTGCGCCAGTTCGCCTTCCAGGATTCGGCTACCGATGGCGACGCGTTCCTGATCAATGGCGAGCGCTTCGATCCGCGCCGGGTCAACACCACGGTCACGCTGGGCGACGTCGAAGAATGGCGCCTGTACAACCCCTCGCAGGAGCTGCATCAGTTCCATATCCACCAGACCGATTTCCAGGTGGTGGCGATCAACGACAAGCCCGTTCCGTTCAGTGGCTACCGCGATACGGTGTTCATTCCGGCGTGGGGCTCGATCACGCTGCGCATCCCGTTCCGTGACCCGGTGATGCTGGGCAAGTTCGTCTATCACTGCCACATCCTCGAACACGAGGACGGCGGCATGATGCAGGTGGTGCAGGTGGTGCGCCCGGAAGACTATGCCCAGGCAGTGAAGCTGGCCCCGCTGGGCGGCATCTATGGCGACAACCAGACCTGCGCCTACCTGCGCAACAGCGGGCGCGCGTTTACCCTGCCGGCCGACGTGCAGTTGCCTGCGGAGGGCCCGTGATGCGCATTCCCCGCAGAGCCAGTCTGGCACTGGGTGTGGCCGCCGGGCTTGGCTTGCTGTCCAGCCCTGCCCATGCCGACAAGGGGTACTACCCCAACGTTGGCATGGATTACAGCGCGGTCATGCAGTACGACTTCAGCCGCAGCGAGGGCGACGGCGCCAGCGCGCCGCGCAACACCACCGACTTCTACCCCGACATCCAGAGCAGCGTCTACGTGCGCTTCAGCCCCAACGACCAGGTGCGGCTGTCCACCGAGTTCAACCCGGTCAACCCGCCGGGCAACGGCGAAAAGCGCACCTTCGGCGACCTTGGGCTGGTGGTCAACGAGCTGAACTACTACAAGCTCACCCAACATACCCAGCTGCAGGTGGGCAAGCTGCAGGTGCCGTTCGGGCGCGCGATGGACGCCGCACCAGGGCTGTACACCAACGATTTCGTGGCGACCTACGACCTGGGCGGCGTGCTCGGTGCGACCTATGCCTACCGCTGGTTCGGGCAGAAGGTCGGCATGGTGCAGGGCGGTGTGAACCTCTACACCGCCGACACCACCGAGCTCAGCCGGCCATTCCTGCGCGGCGGTGCGCGTGTGCAGCGTTCCGATGGTGGGCCAGCCAACACCGGGCGGCTCGACTCCTATGCGGTCACCGTCAACTGGGATTCCATTCCCGCCGTGCCGTTCCTGGAGCTGCAGGCCGGCTACATGCGCAACCGCGCCGGCGAGGCACAGCCCGATACCGGTGCGGCCGATGACGAGGTGATCGCCATCGTATCGGCGCGCTACATCTGGGCCCCGGCGTCCAGCGCGGACCTGGATACCACCTTGCGGGGCCGCTACCTGGACATCGTGCCGCTGGTTGAATACGCGCACGTGCAGAACGAGAACGCGGTGGCCGGCAACGACACGCGCTACCTGACCACCTCGCTCACCATCGACTACGGGCGCTGGGTATTCGGCGCGACCCGCACCGACAAACGCCGCCCGTGGGCACCGGGCGCCGGTCGGCACGATTACCTCAACGAACTGAGCTGCGGTTACCGGTTGAGTGGCCAGCTGACCGTGGCGCTGTCGGTGGGCAGCCAGGCGCAGGGCGGACAGGATTCGAACCTGGTCGGGTTCGCGCTGACGTACAGCGGGGCGCACTGACATGCTGCGCCGGGTCTACCAGGCCGTCGTGCTGTCACTGGTGCTGGCGTGGGGGCTGCTGTCGGTGCCGCCGCTGGCCGCACAGACGCCACCGCTGATCGGCGGTGCGTTCACGCTGGTTGACCAGGACGGCCGCGCGGTCACCGAGCGCAGTTTCCACGGCACACCGGTGCTGCTGTACTTCGGCTTCACCTCCTGCCCGGATGTGTGTCCCACCGACCTGGCGCGCGTGGCGCGCATCGCGCAGCGGGTGCGGAAACTGGGCGGCCCCCGCCTGACGCCGGTGTTCGTCAGCATCGATCCGGCACGCGACACGCCGGCGAAAATGAAGGCCTACGTGCGCCTGTTCGGCACGGACGTGGTCGGCCTCACCGGCACGCCGGCCCAGATCGCCACCATCACCGATCGCTACCACGTGTACGTCAAGAAGGTGCCGACGGCGCAGCCGGGCCAGTACATGATGGACCACTCCACCTTCCTGTTCCTGCTGGATGGAACGGGGCGCTACGTCGACCATTTCGGGCGCAGTACCGACGAGGCGCAGGTGGCGGCCCGGATCCTTGCCGAACTGGCACCGGCCACCCCGAACCGCCACGCGTCACCCCGCGCCGCGCTTAGCCGACCGCACGCAACGCGGCGCGGGCAATCCGCGCGGCGCGTTGGCGCGGCCAGGGGCGGTTACGGGCGGCCGTTGTTGTTGGCCGCATTGGCGGCCTGGCGCAGTTCCTGGTCGGCCTGGATCAACAGCTGGCGGGCCCGCTCGGCGTGGCCACCAAGGCGCGAATCGTTGTCCTGCTGGGCCATGCCCACCAGCTGGTAGGCCTGCACGATGTGTTCCTGCGCGTTGCGCAGGTTGCCGTGGCGCTCGCCGATGTTCACGGTCGGCGCC
>NZ_QAIW01000212.1:3652-6002 GCF_003061285.1 Stenotrophomonas sp. HMWF003
GTGAACGCGCCGATCAGGGCGAACGGGGCAAGGCGGGAAATACGGTTCATTGCAGCGGCTCCTAAGCAGAAGGGGGTGGCCGTGGCCTGCGGCAGGTGCGGCCGGAGCATCACCGTAAGGCGCGCGCCGCGGCAGCTTCTTGACCTGGGTCAAGCGCAACGCGGTGAGGGCCGGTGGCGGCGGGCGGCCTGTGCACGGGACGCCCTTCAATGCAGCGGTCCAGGGCGCAGAACCAGTAGAAATACTGGTGTTTTCCATCTTGCGCAGCGGGCTGCCATCACTACTATGGAACGGTGCGGCACCCGCACGGCCCCCGGCAGGCACCGGCGAGGCGATCGCAGCAGCGCACGTGCGTGAGGATCGGCGGGGGAAGGCGGCAGGCATTCCAGCCCTGCCAGACGGGCCCGGGTATCGGGCGGTGCACCACGCGGGAGCGTCACCACCATGGCTACCACCGTTGGCTTGCCCCCGGCACGCAGCCGGCTGTGCGGTGCCTGCCCGCTGGGCCCGGACTGCTTCCCCGGCTCCCTGGCGACGGCCCACCTGTACGAGCTGGAAGGGCTCATCGAACACACCGCGCCCGCGCATGCCGGTAGCGTCGTGTTCCGCCAGGGCGACCCCTTCGAGCACATCGCGGTGATCCGGCTGGGCACGGTCAAGACCTATGCCATCGACCGGGAAGGGCGCGAACAGACCCTCGGCTTCCACATGCCGGGCGACTTCATCGGGCTGGGCGCCATCGACGACGGGCGCCATCCCTGCACGGCCGTCGCGCTGGATACGGTAACCCTGTGCAGGCTGCCGTTCCGGGCCACCGCCGACCTGGCCGCGCGCATGCCGATGCTGCAGGCCAAGCTGTTCCGGCTGATGAGCCGCGACATCGCGCGCGCCACCCAGCTGTCGTGTAACTACACCGCCGACGAGCGGCTGGCTGCGTTCCTGATCGGCATGGCCGACCGCATGGCTGCGCGCGGCTACTCCTCAAGCCGCTGGCAGCTGACCATGTCGCGCATGGATATCGCCAACTACCTGCGCCTGGCCCCGGAGACCCTGAGTCGGCTGCTGCGCCGCTTCCAGGCCGAGGGCCTGGTCAGCGTGGAGGGGCGTGAGGTCGAGGTGCGCGGGCGCGAACGCCTGCAGGCATTGGCAGCCGTCGAACCGGCGTCTGCCGCGTGTGCCGGTCACGCGCGCAGCGAAGCCGCGTAGTGCGTGGTGAAGCGGCTGGCCGTCAGCAGCGCCAGTCCCATCGCCACCCCACCGGCCAGCACCGTGCCGGGCCAGACCAGGATCAGTGCATCGGCCAGCACCACCACCGCCAACGCGGCCGTCCACATGCCGGACACTACGTAGTGGCTGCGGATGAAACGCGGCGACAACCACAATGCCGGCTCGGTATCGGGCCGGGTGTAGCCCAGGGTAAACGGGCGGCCGATGAGCATGGAAGCCAGCATCACCATCAGCAGCACCGCATCCACGGTGATGCGCACGCCCATCACCGACCAGTTGGGGGCATACACTCCGGCGTAGACGGCCAGCCCGCCGAACAGCAGCAGCGACAGCAGCTCGATCACACCGCAATGTTGGCGTGGCCCCGTCCAGTCGCGCAGGCATAACCCCAATGCCGTCAGCGCGGCGCCGGACAGGCCGGCAGCGATGCCGGCGGCGTGTTCCAGCAGCGCAAAAACAAGGAAAGGCAGTAGCCCGAGCAGGATGTTCATGGCGCAGTTCCGGTGCAGATGTCCAGCGTAGGCAGGTGCGCGCGCAAGCGGTTGATCCAGGTCAAGCCGCGCGCACGCCAGCGGCGGCTGGGCCTACAATGCGGCCGTGCATTCCGCATTCCACGGCAAGGACGTCCGCATGCTGCATCACCTGTCCCTTGGGGTCCGCGACCTGGCCGCGGCCGGCGCGTTCTACGACGCCGCGCTGGGTGCGCTGGGGTACCGCCGCGTCTTCGAAGATGACACCGCGATCGGCTACGGGCTGGTCGATGACCAAGACATGCTGTGCCTGAAACTGCGCGACGATGCCGCCGCCCCCGGCCCCGGCTTCCACCTGGCCTTCAGTGCCCCCACGCCGGCGGCGGTGCAGGCCTTCCATCGCGTCGCGCTGCAGGCCGGTGGGCATGACAACGGACCGGCCGGCCTCCGCCCGGATTACGGCGACTGCTACTACGCGGCCTTCGTGATCGACCCCGACGGCCATCGCATCGAGGCGGTCACCAAGCAGGCGCAGGCATGAACCGGCGGGTGGTGCGCCCGCCCAGGCCGTTGCTGCTGCCGCTCACCCGCGGCAGCGAAATCGCCCGTGCCCGCCAGCAGCTGCAGCGTGGCGGCTGGCCCCGGCTGCAGAT
>NZ_QAIW01000017.1:0-12339 GCF_003061285.1 Stenotrophomonas sp. HMWF003
ACCGCCGCTGCTGGTGGCGCTGGATACATTGTCCTGGGAACGGCGGTTGGACGTGCTGGATCGCGCCGAGCGCCATCTGCGTGAACGCGGACGCCCCTTGTTCTGCACGTTGTTGGCCTGCAACGACGCATCGGGCCTGCGAGGTCACCTGCGGCATCTGATGGGCTTGTGGCGGCCCGGCAAGGGCCGCGTGTGGTTTCGCGTGCACGATCCCCGCGTATTCCGCCATCTGCGCTGGTTGTTGACCCCGGCGCAGATGGCCGAGGTGATGGGGCCGGTGCATGCATGGACGTGGCACGAGCCGCTGGGCGGCACCTGGCGCACCCATCACCGGCCTGACGCGCACGCGCCTTTCGGTCTGCTGCTGCAGCCGGACCAGTGGCAGGGCCTTGAGCAGATGGGCGTTATCAATGCGTGCCTGCGCGATCTGGTCGATGCCCCTGCTACTGCGGCCAGCAGCCCGCTGCGCGCGCTGATGGAGGGGGTACTGGAAGCGCGCGATGCCGGTCTGGAAGACGTCAGGGACCTGTCCCTGTACGCGCGGCAGCGCCTGCAGCACGGACCCGGGTTCCGGCATCGGCCCGATGTGGCTGCGCGCCTGGCGCGTCTGCGTGGCGAAGGGATGTCCTATGCGATGGCCAGCCGGCTGGAGTCTGGTGCCTTCGCAGCTTCGGTGGCGGCATGAACGACTCTGCTGCCGCCTACTGCCCCAACTGCATCACGTTCGGCTTTCCCATCCTGCTGACGCGCTATGCCGTGGCCCGCACCGACGCCGAAGTCCGTCGGCGGGCACCGCCCTTGCAGGCCCCTTTCGGCGCGGGCGTACAGGACATCGCGCTGCCGGCATCCGATGCGCAGTACACGCTGCGGCTGCTGCGCGGCGGCTACGTGTACGGGTTCAATGAGACGCGCGACGAGTGGCTGGCCTGGCAGGTCAATGAGCACGGCGATCTGTCGTCCTTCGACATCCGTGACACCTCCCCGCCGCCGCAGAACGATGACGCACCGGCTACCTGCTCGCGGCATGGCAGCGCGATGATGAGCAAGTGCGTCGTCCTGCCCGATGCGAAGTGGGGGACCACACTGTGGCTGGCGTACAGTACGGCACCGTGGACACTCCACGTGTGGCGCCGCCATCAGGATGCCGCGTACCGCCAGCGCAGCATGCGCCGCATCGACATGGCCAGCTGGGTCGACAGTGGCAGCCCGCAACCGCACATGGCCAGCTTGTACCAGGCGCTGGATCAGGTGGCGGAATTCCATCTTGTCGACACTTATTCGACCCTGCCCAAAACGCCAGACGCCACCAACCTACCCCGCATGGACGTGCTCCCCGGCGCGCATGCACTGGCACACAGCCTGAGCGGCCGAGTGCAGTACGCCCAGCATCAGCTCGACCTGCTGCGCGCCCAGGCGCGGCTGGCTGCACGCCAGAGCGTCCCGGACCATCCGTTGGCGGTGACCCCGGCGCTCGTAGCACTGGACGACCCGGTGGGCATCATCGCCGACCTCAACCAGTTGGCGGTGACGCGCTTGCTGGAATGGGAGAACGAACCGGAGCGGGCAGAGAAGCGTCAGTCCGCGGCGGCCATCATCGCCCTGCGCGAAGCCATTCATCACGGCGCGATCGAGGATGAAGTGCACCGGAAACGTACCAGCGCCATGGTGGGGAGGGGGATCGTCAGCGTGTTCGGTGGGCGGGCTGCCGCGCAGGAGCTGAGCAGGTCGTTGCCACTGTGGACCGACGACGCGTTCGCCGTGGAAGACGAAGAGGAGGTGCTCAGACTGGGCAGAAAGTCCTGGAAGAAATACCGCAAGTACCTGCGCGGCGGGAACGCGTATGCGCGTTGGCTGAAGAACACCTACCTGGACGAGCAGGACCGGTTCTACCAGAAGCACATCGCCGAACTGGACGATGCATATATCGCCTGGTTATCGGCAGCGGCCTTCAAGCAGCATATGGTCTGCAACTTCGACAGCACCGACACCACGTCGGGGATTCTGTATCAGGAGGCGGTGACCGCCATGCTGCAGGACGCTACCTCGCGCGGCAAAGTGTTCGCGTATGTGCTGGAACAGCTGGAGAACGGCGATCCGTTGGATCCCGAGTCAATTCTTCTGCGCGCGCAGGTGTGGAACCAGGACGCGCTGATCAGCGACTGGAAACAGGTCCTGGCAAAGACGTCCACCGCACCGGGGGCGCGCGACTGGCTGCTGGCGGCCAATGGGCTGTCCAATGCGTTCAAGGGGCTGCTGGACAATCCGGCGGCGGGCAAGACTGCGGGCATGTATCAAGGTTCAGCGCGTCTACTGGAACACCTTTCAGGTCCAGTGACGCGAATGGTGGGGGACGAAATTGGCCGTATGGTCGCTGCGGACGTTGGCCGCCTGCCTGCGCGCTGGCAGATGGGGCTAATGACCGCCATGGCGCAGTCGGGATCGCCTCAAACCCAGTTGGTGGATCTGACCGGCCACACCACGCCAAAACGCGCACGCAAAGCGCTTGCCATGACCTTGGCGTCGCGGGCGGGCTTGAACGCGGCGCAGCAGGCCAGCGTCGCTGCGTCCGCAGCACTCGAATCCGCCAACGCGACGATGGATGGCGCCCGGTTCAAGTTTGGCATGCTGGCATTTGTGGACGCCGATCAACTGAAGCTGTTCAAGGCACTCAATGCCAAGGCAGTGATGCCCGGGCCGGCGATCCAGCGGCACCTGCAACGCACCTTGAGCGTAGTGGACCTGCATGATGCGATGCGTAGCACTGTGTCTGGACTACATCGCAGCTCTTATGGATATGGCGTCGCGGGGTTGGTCATGATGTCGGCCAGCCTGGGTCACCTTAACCAGCAGATCATGAAGGCGCCCGTGGAAGAACGGGGTCTTCTGCAGGCTAACTTCGCGGCAGGCGCAGCGGCGCTGATTGGAGATGCGGCCATTCTTCTGGGTGAGGTTGGCGCGAAGCTGCCTTGGTTCTCGAAGACCTTGGCTGAGCCAATGGGGCGATGGATGTTCCGCGCGGGTACGAGGGCTGCGGTAGTTCAGGCGGGTGGAAAGATACTGAGCGGCGTAGCGGGAATGATCCTCGGAGCCTTGACAATCACGGAGGGAATAAGCGACTTCTCTCTGAATAAAGTCTATGGTGGCCTGATGATTTCCAGCGGACTCGCAACTGCTTTCGCGGCGCTCATGATGCTCTTTGGCTGGGCGGTGCCGGTTGCAATAGCCCTGATGCTCATTGCTGCAACGGTGACCATTGTCGTGGCGTGGTTCAAGCCGGATGAAATTGAGTGCTGGCTCAATAAGGCGCTCCACTTCGGCTCGAACAATAAAGGCGCGTTCACCCACCTGAGCCTACAGATGGCGGAACTCGAGAAGCTGAGGAGAGAGTGAGTGCTCACAGGCTGGTATCCGCATTTCAGTCTTCACAAAGGCCTCTGTCCACAAGAGGTCCACGGAAAGCTTGATATTGAAAACCCAGGGACATTCATCCCGGATGACGCACTTGGCTTGATTGCGTGCAACTCGACATATATCGAGTTGGTAAATAGAACCTTCAAGGTGAAAGGCATGGCCGCGACCTTGATGTCGGTGTGTTTCATGGTCGCCGCAATTTCCGTAGGTATCTGGACAGTCCATGCGCTTTTGAGATCGCTGGCAGATGATCATGTGGTAACGGCGCTGATGGTCGTGGTGATCACTACGTGTTCATGCGGGCCATGCGCGTTCTTGTGGTTCATTCATTTGCGCAAAGACCTCTTCCAGTACACGCACTATCCCGTCCGCTTCAATCGCATCACCCGCAAGATCTACTTCTTCCGTCACAACGGCCCGGGCGGCGTCGTGGTGGTGCCCTGGGGGTCGCCCTTCGCCTTCTTCCATATCGGCCGTGGCGGCCAGGACCCCAATCTGCGCGACCTTCGCTGCCATCTGCTTGATCGCAACCGCCAGGTGCAGCAGACCTTCACCATCGGCCATTTCTGGGATCATGATCAGGACATCCGGGAACAATGGGCGTTGATCTGTCGGTACATGCAGGATGGTCCGGAAACGTGTTTCGACGACCCGCTGGATCGCGTCATTACGCTCTCCACACTGCCCACCTTCCGCAATCACTGGATGCTGGTGTGTCTGATGATGGGCACCAACCTATTCCCATTTCGGCACAACCTTCTTTTCCCCTTCTATGGCGCACTGACCCTCAGTCGCTGGCTTACCTTCAAGACCTGCAAAGCGCCGGTCTTCCCGCCAGAAATCGAAGCAGAGTGCGCCATCGCACCCGACGATCCATTCGCCCTCCCGGAGCCGCGCTTCATGGCCGAGTTCGCCAGCGATCCGGCCATCTATGAGCGTGCACGTAAGCGGTATCTGGAAAAAATAATGTGGCGGTAGGTAGCGGCATTCATGTCGCCAAAGCGCATCCCATTCGAAAAGGGGCGTGTCGAACACGCGCTTTCCGATATGCAGGACCACGTCCAACGCGACAGTGTCTCTTTGCGCACGGGCAGTGTCGCCATGCCGCTCCGGCAGCGAGAGAGGTGGACGAGTGCCATCTGCGGGCGCTGGTGCCTACGCTACGGGCCATCAGCCTGCTTGACGTATTTGTTCCGCGGGATTCGGCGCGGCAGGGCCTGATGGAACGAAGGCCCCGAAAACAAAAAAGGCCCGGATCGCTCCGGGCCCTTCTGCAAGTCACCATCGAAACCGATCAACCGCCCGGCGCGAACGCCAGGGTGCGCCGCGTGGTCACGGGTGCGCCGACCGGTTCGAACTTCCAGCGCTTGACCGCGTTGAGCGCCTCGCGATCGAACACGCGGGACGGCGTGGCGCGCAGCACGCGGGCGTTGGTGACCGAGCCGTCGGTGCCGACGGTGATTTCCACCAGCACTTCGCCGGACGTGCCCGAGCGCAGTGCTTCGGCCGGGTAGCGCGGGGCCGGGGTGCTGACCGGGCGCAGGCTCGGTGCTGCCGCCGCCGGGGCGGCGGCCTGGCGGGCCGCGGCGGCCTGCTGGGCGGCGGCGGTCTGCTGGCGCTGCTCGGCCTCGCGGCGGGCGCTGGCCTGGCGCTCGGCATCCTGGCGCTCGCCGTCGCGGCGGGCGGCATCCTGCTGGGCGGCAATGGTGCGCGCCGCTTCGGCTTCGGCCGCCTGCTGCTGGGCCAGGCGCTGCTGGTCGGCCAGCTGCTTGGTACGGTTCTCGGCGTCCTTCTTGACCTTGTCGGTCTCTTCCTGGGTGCGCTTGAGGGCGGTCTGCATGCCGCCGGTGATGCCTTGCTTCAGGCGCGGCAGGGCCGGTGCGGTGGCGTCGACCTTCTCGATCAGCGCGACCAGCCGCTGCGATTCGGCGAAGTCCTCGCGGCCCAGGCTCTGTTCGGCGGCGATCAGGGTGTAGGGCAGCAGGTCGGTGAGCGCGCTCTTGACCGAGGCGTCGTCCGGGGTCTTGTCGCGCAGCGCCAGGTAGTACTCGATGGCGTTGTCGCCCGCCGGGGCGTACATGCGGTTCTCGCGCAGGGCCTTGCTGGCCAGGTCGCGCAGTTCCTCGGTGCCCATCGACTGCACCTTGGCCGACACGGCAGGCGCCGCGGCCGGGGTGGCAGCGGGTGCGGCGACCGGTGCGGCTGGTGCCGGTTCGTCTTTGCCCGAGCAGGCGGCCAGGGCGACCAGCAGGGCCAATGGCGCCAGCAGGCGCAGCGAGGCAATCGTGTTGACGTGCGACATCCAACTCCCCTTTGAATACGACGGTACGTAAGGCCCGATGCGGTCAGGCTGGCCGAGGCCGATGGACGTTTCCCGGCGTCCACGGCGGTACTGCAGGTGTGCAATCTAGCATCACCCCGGCCGGCCAGGGGCCGGACGGCGAGGGCAGGCCGGCATCGTGACCGATGCCGGCGCTGCCGGGCAAGTGTCAGTGCGACAGGGTCTTGCTGGGCGTGCCGCTCATCAGCTTGTCGGTGTAGGCGATGCCGATGGCCGACAGGATGAAGGCGCAATGGATGATGGTCTGCCACATCACGCCGGTGGAGGTCATGCTGGCGCACTTGATGATCTGGCCGGTCGCCGCCACGGCATTCAGATAGGCCTCGCTGTCGCACAGCGGCAGGGCGTCCAGGGTGCCCGAGGCGATGAAGGTCTTGAGCAGGTGGATCGAGGAGATGCCGATGATCGACAGCGCCAGCTTCACCTTGAGCACGCTGGCATTGACGTGGCTGAGCCACTCCGGCTGGTCGGGGTGGTTCTCCAGGCGCAGACGCGAGACGAAGGTCTCATAGCCGCCCACGATCACCATCACCAGCAGGTTGGAGATCATCACCACGTCGATCAGGCCCAGCACCAGCAGCATGATTTCCTGCTCGCCCATGGCATTGGCCTTGTGCAGCAGGTGCCACAGCTCCTTGCCGAACAGGAACACGTAGACGCATTGGGCCAGGATCAGGCCCAGGTACAGCGGCAGCTGCAGCCAGCGCGAGGCGAAGATCAGGGAGGACAGGGGGCTGATGGGCCGGGGAGTGGGGCTCATGCTGGAATGCTGCGTTGCGGAAGACGCGGCAGGGTAACGGGTCCGCCGTGACCCTGCCACCCAACTGACGCACTAGACTCGGGGTTCCTCATCCGCGAGTGCTGTCGCCATGATCGATCTGTATTACTGGCCCACCCCCAATGGCCACAAAGTCACGCTGCTGCTGGAAGAGCTGGGCCTGCCGTACCAGATCAAGCCGGTCAACATCGGCGCCGGCGACCAGTTCAAGCCCGAGTTCCTGGCCATCTCGCCCAACAACAAGATGCCCGCGCTGGTCGACCACCAGCCTGCCGATGGCGGCGCGCCGCAGAGCGTGTTCGAATCCGGTGCGATCCTGCTGTACCTGGCCGAGAAGACCGGTCGTTTTCTGCCCGCCGACAGCCGCGGCCGCGTGGCGGTGCTGGAGTGGCTGTTCTGGCAGATGGCCGGGCTGGGCCCGATGAGCGGGCAGATGGGCCATTTCAATGTGTACGCGCCCGAGCAGATTCCCTACGCCATCGAGCGCTACAACAACGAGGTGCGCCGCCTGCACGGGGTGATGGACAAGCGCCTGGCCGACAGCGCCTACCTGGGCGGCGCGGAGTACAGCATCGCCGACATGGCCAGCTACCCGTGGATTGGCGCGTACGACAAGCTGCCCGTGGACTTTGCCGCCTTCCCCCACCTCAAGCGCTGGCATGACGCGATCGCCGCCCGCCCGGCCACCCAGCGTGCCTATGCGCTGCGCCAGCAGGTGAACCCCGACGCAGGCAAGCCGCTCAGCGAGGACGAGCGCAAGCACCTGTTCGGGCAGCGCTGAAGCCCGCGGTAGAGCCGGGCTCTGCCCGGCTGTGCTTTTCCGCCGATGCCCAACGCAGCGGGGCAGAGCCCCGCTCTACGTGGTGCGCGTCCAGCGCCGGCCGCGCCCGGGTAGAAGGTCATGCTGCCTTCCCGCACTGCCTTGGTTAGGATGGGGGCTGACCGCCCCCTGCCTTGGCATGGGGGCGGACCTGTCGCTTGCCGGAACCCTTCATGCGCCACCTGTTTGCCTCGCTCGCCCTCATGCTCGCTTCGACCACCATGGCCCACGCTGAAAAACTGACCCTGGAGGCCATCACCGGTCCGCTGCCGTTGTCCGGTCCGACCCTGATGAAACCCAAGGTGGCCTCGGACGGCTCGCAGGTCAGTTTCCTGCGCGGCAAGCAGGAGGACCGCAACCAGCTGGACCTGTGGAGCTTCGATATCGCCAGCGGCCAGACCCGGCTGCTGGTGGACTCCAAGGTGGTGCTGCCCGGCACCGAAACCCTCAGCGATGAAGAGAAGGCCCGCCGCGAGCGCCAGCGCATCGCCGCGATGACCGGCATCGTCGATTACCAGTGGTCGCCCGACGCGCACACCCTGCTGTTCCCGCTGGGCGGCGAGCTGTACCTGTACGACCTGTCCAAACAAGGCACGGCTGCCGTGCGCCAGCTGACCCACGGGGAGGGCTTCGCCACCGACGCCAAGCTGTCGCCGAAGGGCGGCTTTGTCAGCTTCGTGCGTGCGCGCAACCTGTGGGTGATCGACCTGGCCAGCGGCAAGCAGATCCAGCTGACCCGCGATGGCAGCGACACCATCGGCAACGGCGTGGCCGAGTTCGTCGCCGATGAGGAGATGGACCGCCACACCGGGTACTGGTGGGCCCCGGACGATTCGGCGATCGCCTTCGCGCGTATCGACGAAAGCCCGGTGCCGGTGCAGAAGCGCTACGAAATGTACGCCGATCGCACCGAAATGATCGAACAGCGTTACCCCGCCGCCGGCGACCACAACGTCACCGTGACGCTGGCGGTGATTGCCCCCAAGGCCGATGCCGCGCCGCGCTGGGTCGACCTGGGCCGCGACCCCGACATCTACCTGGCACGCGTGGACTGGCGCGATCCGCAACGGCTGACCTTCCAACGGCAGTCGCGCGACCAGAAGCATCTCGAGTTGATCCAGGCCGACCTGGCCAGTGGCAAGCAGCACACGCTGGTCACCGAAACCTCCAGGACCTGGGTGCCGCTGCACAACAGCCTGCGCTTCCTGGCGCAGGGCGGTTTCGTATGGTCGTCCGAGCGCAGCGGCTTTGAACACCTGTACCGCATCTCCGAGGACGGCAAGACCGTTACCGCGCTCACCCAGGGCAACTGGCCGGTGGACGAACTGCTGGCGGTGGACGAAGCAGCCGGCAAGGTCTACTTCCGGGCCGGGGTCGAGTCGCCGCGCGAAAGCCAGATCTACGCGGTGTCGCTGCAGGGCGGCACGCCGCAGCGCCTGTCGCAGGCACCGGGCATGCACAGCGCCAGCTTCGCGCGCAATGCCAGTGTGTACGTGGACAGCTGGTCCAACACCACCACCCCGCCGCAGATTTCGCTGCACCGTGCCGATGGCACGAAGATCGCCACGCTGGTGGAGAACAACCTGGCCGATCCGCAGCACCCGTATGCGCGTTACCTGGAGGCGCAGCGCCCGGTCGAGTTCGGCACCCTGAAGGCGGCCGACAACCGCACCGAGCTGCACTACAGCCTGATCAAGCCGGCCGGTTTCGACCCGGCCAAGCGCTATCCGGTGGCGGTGTATGTGTACGGCGGGCCCGCCAGCCAGACCGTCACCAATAGCTGGCCCGGCCGCGGCGACCACCTGTTCAACCAGTACCTGGCCCAGCAGGGCTATGTGGTGTTCTCGCTCGACAACCGCGGCACCCCGCGCCGCGGCCGCGATTTCGGCGGCGCGCTGTATGGCGTGCAGGGCACGGTGGAAGTGGCCGACCAGCTGCGCGGCGTGGCCTGGCTGAAGCAGCAGCCGTGGGTGGACCCGGCGCGCATCGGCGTGCAGGGCTGGTCCAACGGCGGCTACATGACCCTGATGCTGCTGGCCAAGGCATCGGACACCTATGCCTGCGGCGTGGCCGGCGCGCCGGTCACCGATTGGGGCCTGTACGACAGCCACTACACCGAGCGCTACATGAACCTGCCGGGCAACAATCCGAAGGGCTATGAAGAGGCGCGCGTGCTGGCCCATATCGACGGCCTGCGCTCGCGCCTGCTGCTGATCCATGGCATGGCCGACGACAACGTGCTGTTCACCAATTCCACCGCGCTGATGAGTGCCTTGCAGAAGCGTGGGCAGCCGTTCGAACTGATGACCTACCCGGGCGCCAAGCACGGTCTGTCGGGCAGCAACGCGCTGCACCGCTACCGCCTGGCCGAGGATTTCCTGGGGCGCTGCCTGGCACCGTAACTCCCGCGGGACCCCGCATCACCGGCATGACAAGGAGGACGCCGATGAACCAGCCACCCCCGCTTCCCGGGGCGCGCCCTGCCGGCCCCGGATGGTGGCGCCGGCACTGGCGCTGGGCCATGCCGTTGGCGGTGCTGTCGGCCAGCGCGGCGGCCGCCGCCGCGGTTTGGCTGGCGGTCACCCAGTGGGCGCATTGGAGCCGCAGCAGCGAGCCTTACCAAGAAGCCATGCGCCGCGCGCGCTGCAGTGTGGAACTGGTGGCGGAACTGGGCGAGCCGATTGAAGATGGTTTCCTGCCCGCCGGCAGCATGAATCTGGTGCCGGGTGGTGGTGGGCACAGCCAGTTCCTGGTGCACTTGAATGGCCCGCGTGGCGACGCGCGGATGTTCCTGCAGGCCACCCGCCAGCAGGGGGAATGGGACTACCCGATGCTGTACGTGCTTGCCGGGCAGTCCGAGCCGATCGATCTGACCGCACTGGACGATGCCGAGGCGGCGCGGGAATGCGCGCTGCGCGAGTGTCGTGACCGCGGTGACTGCCCACCCGGCGTGATGCTGTGAGCGTAGCGCCGGCGGCGCACCACCATGACCCTTGGCCGATTGTCGGTACCGCCCTGACCGGGTAGGGTCGCAGGCATCCGTTCCCGGGAGTCCTGCATGAAGCCGCTTGCCCTTGCCGTTGCGTTGGCCCTTTCCGTCCCCGCCGCGCTGTCCGCGCCGCCCGTGCATGCTGCCGCCCCGGCTGCCGCCAAGGCGCCGTCGAGCCCGGCCTGGGTCACCCGCAGCAACCAGCTGGCGCAGATCCTGCTGGATGCGCAGGGCCCGTTCCAGCCGGAGGAAACCGGCTTCTTCGGCGTGCCCGGCTACGACGACAAGGTGGCCGATTTCGGCCCGGACAACGGCGCGCGCTACCGTGCGGCCATGGCCAAGGCGCGTACCGAGCTGCAGGCCAAGCTGGCCACCGAGCGCGACGCGAACGTGCGCCAGGACCTGGCGATCATGATCGCGGCGGCCAGCCAGAACATCGAAGGCAGCGAGCTCAACGAGAAGTACTTGCTGCCGTGGACCGACACGCCGCAGACGGTGTTCAGCGGCATCAACATGCTGCTCTCCGACCAGGTATCGGCCGAGCGTCGCGCCAAGGCACTCGATCGCCTGAAGGCCTACGCCGGCCTGGCCCCCGGCACCCAGCCGGTGACCACGCTGTCGCGCCAGCGCTATGAAGAGCGACTGGCCGACAAGGGTCTGCTGCAACCGACAAAGATCGAGGTCGAGCAGTCGCTGGCCAACGTGGACACCTACATCACCGGCATCGAGCAGCTGTTCGGCAAGTACAAGGTGGCCGGCGCGGACGAGGCGCTGAAGACGCTCGCCACCCAGCTGCGCGAGTACCGCGACTGGACCCGCAAGGACGTGCTGCCCAAGGCCCGTGCCGATGCGCGCCTGCCCGAGCCGCTGTATGCCTACCAGCTCAAGCGCGTGGGCATCGACATCGCCCCGGCGGTGCTGATGCAGCGTGCGCAGCTGGAATTCATGGAAACCCGCTCGGCGATGCGCCAGCTGTCGCCGCTGGTGGTGCAGGCCAAGGGCCTGAAGGTCACCGACCCCACCGATCCGGTGGCGGTGGTGCGCGCGCTGAAGGGCGACAAGATCGCCGATGACCAGCTGGAGCACCACTACCGGGGCGTGATCGATGCGATCGACCCGATCATCCGTCGCGAGAAGATCGTCGACGTGCCGCAGCGCCCGATGCAGATGCGCCTGGGCTCGGCCGCCGAAAGCGCCGCCTCGCCGGCCCCGCACTTCCTGCCGGCGCCGCTGGTGGGCAACACCGGCCAGCAGGGCACCTTCGTACTGCCGCTGGGCAACCCGGCCGCGGGCGACAAGGCCGCGCAGTACGACGACTTCAACTTCGGTTCGGCGGCCTGGACGCTCAGCGCGCATGAAGGCCGGCCCGGCCACGAGCTGCAGTTCACCGCGATGGTCGAACGCGGCATCTCGCTGGCGCGCACGATGTTCGCGTTCAACTCGGTCAACGTGGAAGGCTGGGCGCTGTATGCCGAAGCGGAGATGGTGCCGTATGAGCCGCTGGACGGGCAGCTGATCGCGCTGCAGTTCCGCCTGCTGCGCGCGGCGCGCGCCATGCTCGACCCGATGCTCAACCTGGGCCTGATCGACCGCGCCAACGCCGAGCGCGTGCTGATCGACGAAGTCGGCCTGTCCAAGGCGATGGCCACCCAGGAACTGGACCGCTACATGGTGCGCATGCCCGGCCAGGCCGGCAGCTACTTCTACGGCTACACCCGGATCCTGGAACTGCGCATGCAGACCGAACTGGCGCTGGGCAAGCGCTTCGACCGGCTGGCCTTCAACAACTTCCTGCTCGACCAGGGCTTGCTGCCGCCGGACCAGCTGGCACAAGCGGTCAACGAGGTGTTCGTGCCGAAGTACAAGGCGCCTGCAAAACGCTGACCGGTTGAGTGACCCCACCGGTAGACACCGACCGTGGGTCGGTGTCCCGTCGCCGAGCCACGACCCACGGTCGTGGCCTGCCGCCGTGCGTGTTACCGGGTCGGCGTGATCGTCTG
>NZ_QAIW01000213.1:0-10803 GCF_003061285.1 Stenotrophomonas sp. HMWF003
GTACTGCCGCCGCTTCAGTGCCCTCGACGAAGTGGTGCTGGGCGTGCCGTTCATGGGGCGGCTGGGCAACGCCTCCGCACGCGTGCCGGCGATGGTGATGAACGTACTGCCGCTGCGCGTGACCGCCCGCGACGCCCGCCTGGCCGAGGCGGTGCAGGCCACCGCACGCGACCTGCTGCGCGCGCGCCGCCACGGTCGCTACCGTGGCGAACAACTGCGCCGCGACCTGGGCCTGGTCGGCAGCCAGCACCGTCTGCACGGGCCGATGATCAACGTGCAGCCGTTCTACCGGACGCTGCCGCTGGCAGGCGTGCTGGTGCGGCTGGACGTGCTGGGCACCGGCCCGGTGGACGACATCACGTTCGGTTTCCGCGGCGACGGCACGCACCACCTCGACCTGGAAATCGAAGCGAACCCTGCCCTGTACGATCCGGCACAGGTGGAGGCGCATGCCGCGCGGCTGCTGCACTTCATCGATACTGCACTGGACGTGCATGACCGCGGGTTGCGCATGGACGACATCGCGCTGGCCACGCCGGCCGAAGCGCAGCGCTACCTGTTCGAGGTGAACGCCACGGCCAGGCCGCTGCCGGATGTCTCACTGGTGGCACTGCTGCTGGACGGCATGCGTGCCAACCCCGACGCTATCGCGCTGGAGTTCGATGGGCAGCGGCTCACCCACGCGCAGCTGGAACAGCGCAGCCGGGCACTGGCACTGCAGTTGCAGGCGATGGGCGTGGGCCGCGAATCCCGCGTGGGGGTGGCATTGCCACGCTCGCTGGATCTGCTGGTCGGGCTGGTGGCGATCCTGCGCGCGGGCGCGGCCTACCTGCCGGTTGACCTGGCCCATCCGGACCAGCGGCTCGCCCGCATCCTGGCGTCGGCCCAGCCCAGCTGCATACTGGCCGACGACACGGCGGCAGCGCGCTTTGCCGGGTATCGCGTGCTGGCACCGTCGCAGTGGAGCGCAGGCGATGCCCGCGAACTGTCCGACAGCGTGCAGCCGCAGGATGCGGCCTACGTCATCTATACCTCCGGCTCCACTGGCGAGCCCAAGGGCGTGCTGGTGGAGCATCGCGCCATCGTCAACCGCCTGCAGTGGATGCGCAGCCATTACCGCATCGACGCCGATGCGCGGATCCTGCAGAAAACGCCGGCTACCTTCGACGTCTCGGTCTGGGAATTCTTCCTGCCGCTGCTGTGCGGCGCCACGCTGGTGATCGCGCCGCCCGACCTGCACCGCGACCCGGTGGCGCTGGCCGACCTGATCCGCCGCGCCCGGATCAGCATCGTGCATTTCGTTCCGTCGATGCTGGATGCGTTCCTGGCCGTGCCCGCCGCACGCGGCCTGCGGCTGCGCCAGGTATTCACCAGCGGCGAAGCGTTGGAACCGGTCCTGCGCGACCGTTTCCATGCCACCGTCGACGCCGAGCTGCACAATCTGTATGGCCCCACCGAAGCCGCCGTCGATGTGAGCTGGTGGCCAGCGGGCCGCGACGACCGCAGCCGGCCGGTGCCGATCGGCTACCCGGTCTGGAACACCCGCCTGTATGTGCTCGACGCGCGCATGCGGGCGCTGCCGCCCGGCGTGCCCGGCGACCTGTACCTGGGCGGCGTGCAGCTGGCGCGTGGCTACCTGGGCCGCGATGACCTGACTGCCGAGCGCTTCCTCGCCGACCCGCACGTGGCCGGTGAACGGATCTATCGCAGCGGCGACGTGGCGCGCTGGCGTGCCGACGGTGCCGTGGACTACCTCGGGCGCAGCGACCACCAGGTAAAACTGCGCGGGTTGCGCATCGAGCTGGGCGAGATCGATGCCGCGCTGCGCCTGCAGCCCGGCGTGGAACGCGCTGAAACGCTGCTGCGCGAAGACCGCCCCGGCGAGCGGCGGTTGGTGGCGTATGTCTCCGGGGTGGCGTTGGACCCGGTGGCGCTGCGCGCCGGCCTGGCTGCACGCGTGCCGGACTACATGGTGCCTGCCGCGCTGGTCGTGGTGGCGCACTGGCCGGTGACGGCAAACGGCAAGCTGGACCGTGCCGCGTTGCCGGTGCCAACGCTGGGCCCGGTAACGGGCCGCGCGCCCGCCACCGACAGCGAGCGCGAGCTGGCCGCATTGTTTGCCCAGGCGTTGGGCCTGGATGCCGCGCCCGCCGCCGATGCGGACTTCTTCAGTCTGGGCGGTGATTCGCTGTCGGCGGTGCACCTGCTGCTGGCGATCCAGCAGCACTGGCAGCGCGATCCGGGCCTGGGCGCGGTGTTCGCCCATCCCACGGTGGCCGCACTGGCGAGCGTGCTCGACGCCCCGGAACACGGCACCGACCACGGCCTGTCGCCGATGATCCAGCTGGCGCGCGGCGAGCCGGGCAGGGCACCGCTGTTCGTGGTCCATCCCGCCGGCGGCATTGCCTGGAACTACCGCGACCTGGCCCGTGCGCTGCAGCCGGCTCGCGACGTGCATGGCCTGCAGTCGCCTGCACTGGATGCCGCGCTGCCGCTGCCCGACAGCATCGACGCCCTGGCCGCGGACTATGTGGCGCGCGTAGTGGCCCTGCATCCGAACGGGCCGGTGCACCTGCTGGGCTGGTCGGTGGGCGGCATCATCGCCCAGGCCATGGCCGTGCGCCTGCAGGCGCTGGGCCGCAGCGTCGGCGAACTGGTGCTGCTGGATGCCTATCCGAGCGAATGCTGGCGGGCCGAACCCGAACCGGACCCGATCGCGGCGCTGCGTGCGCTGCTGGCCATCGCCGGGCACGACCCCGACGCGCATCCCGAGCTGGACAGCCGCGCGCGCATCATGGCGTTCCTGCGCCGCGGCGACAGCGCGCTGGGCAACCTGCCCGAACCGGTGCTGGACGGCGTGGTCCGCGCGGTTACCGGCACCAACCGGTTGATCCGCGCACACCATCACGCGCCGTACCGCGGCGTGCTCAGCCATGTGCGCGCGGGCCGCGACCACGCCACGCACCCATATCTGCAGGCGTCCCTCTGGGCGCCGCACGCGGCCACGGTCGAGGCAATCGAACTGCCGTTCGTGCATGCCGAGCTGACCGGCCGCGATGCCGTCGCACAGATCGCCCCCTGGGTGTCGGCGCGGCTGCAGCGCAGCGACCCTATCCATACCCCTATGCCCGCACAGGAACAGCCCATATGAAACTCACCGGATTCGACGGCACGCTGGCCGTGGTCACCGGCGCCGCCGGCGGCATCGGCGCTGCGCTGGTGCAGCAGCTGCTGGATAGCGACTGCGTGGTGGTGGCTACGGACCTGGCAGCGCCCGCGTTGCCGGCGCACCCGAACCTGCACGCCAGGGCAGTGGACGTCAGCGATGCTGCTGCCGTGGATGCGCTGGTCGGCTGGGCCGAAACCACCCTGGGGCCGGTGGGCTTCGGCATCAACGTTGCCGGGGTGCTGCAGGTGGGCACGGTCGACCAGATCGACGACGCGCACTGGCGCCGCGTGTTCGCGGTCAATACCGACGGCGTGTTCCACCTGTCGCGCGCCCTGGCGCGGGTGATGACGCCACGCGGCAAGGGCGCCATCGTTACCGTCAGTTCCAATGCCGCTGGGGTGCCGCGGCATGGCATGGCCGCCTATGCCGCATCGAAAGCGGCCGCCACCATGTTCACCCGCTGCCTGGGGTTGGAACTGGCCCCCCATGGCATCCGCTGCAACATCGTCGCACCGGGCTCGACGCTGACCCCGATGCAGACAGGTATGTGGGAGGACGCCGATGGCGCACAGCGCGTGATCGAGGGCAATCTGGACACCTACAAGGCGGGTATTCCACTGCGCAAGCTGGCCAGCCCTGACGACATCGCCCAGGCGGTGATGTTCCTGCTGTCCGACCAGGCTGGCCACATCGCCATGAGCGATCTGTACGTGGACGGCGGCGCCACGTTGCGCGGTTGAGAAGATGCCGGGCGATGCCCGGCTTTGGTCATGCGCGCGTTCGGATGATCTGCAGCCGACCAACGGTCGGCTCTACCCGTCAGCCCTTCAACCAGCGGTTGCACGCCGCGCCCGCGTCCGCGCCCGGTGCGGCCTTGGCGCACGATTCGCCCATCCGTGCCTGCAACCGGCCGAGAGTTTCGGTGCCGTGGTGCGCACGGCTCCATGCCTGCAGGGTGGTCGCCAGCCGCTCGAAGCGCTGCCGCGTGCGCTGGTGGTAGCCCGCCGGCTGCGCGTCCAGTTCGGCGATCACCTGCGCCGTTGCCTGCTCGATGGCCTTGCCATCGTCCGGCGTCAGCCGCACCAGGCCTTCCACATACAACACGCCCCATTGCACCCGCGTGGCCGGCCCCTGCGCGCCCTCGTAGGCCTTGCGCAGCCAGTCCACCGCAGCCGCCTTGTCGCCGCGTGCCTCGGCCAGTTCTGCCAGCTCGGGCATGTAGTAGTACGGCGTCTGGCTGCGGTCCAGTTCGGCCCGCAACAACGCCTCGGCCGCGGCATCATCGCCGGCCTCGCGCAGCACGTACACCGCGCTGCTGATGGTGGCCTGGCGCTCGTGCGCGGTCGTGGCCGCTGCATCGGCGGCGGCCACGCGTTCGTGCGCCTTTTCCTGCAGCGCCGGCGGCACGGCGGTGTCCGGATGCTGCTGTTTGAACAACGTCAGCTCGGTGATCACGCTGGACAGGCGCGCATCGGCGGCGTTGTCCTGGCTGGCATCGGCGCGTTCCAGTGCCGCCAGCAACTGGGTGGCCAGCTGCTGCGCCTGCTCCGGCGTGGCGGCGGCCCGTGCCACCAGTGCGGGCCCCTGGTAGCCCAGCAGATCGCGGTTGGCACGCACTTCGGCCGGGGCGGCCAGTACCGTGGTCAGCAGGGTGTGGGTTGCGTCGCGTTCGGCCGCATTGGGCGCAGGCGCATCTTTCCCGGTACTGCCGGCGCCCAGCGCCAGCAGCCCGAAACGGCGCTGCAGGGCCGGGTCCGGCGCGGAGGCGGCCAGCTGCCGCAGCAGCGCCACCGGATCGCGTTGGCCGGCCAGACGGCTGGCGTCCACCTCCCAGCCGTAGTCACCCAGCACCCGCCAGTCGTCCTCGGACACGCGCTGCGGCGACACCACCGCCACCCGCAGCACGTCGGCCACGGCGGTGCGCCGGTTCACCGCCAGGCGCAGCGCCCGGGTCAGTTCGGCGCTGTCGTTGCCGCCCGCCAGCCGGGTGATTTCGCGGCGCTGCGGGTCCAGCACGATCAGCGTGGGGTAGCCGCGCACGCCGAACTGCTCGCCCAGTGCCTGGGCACCTTCCGAGTCGCCATCCAGGTACACCGGCACGTACTGCCGGGTCAGCGCGATGAACGCCGGGTCACGGAACAGGGTGGCCTTGAGCTTGTTGCACGGCGGGCACCACACCGCACCCCAGTACAGCAGCACCGGTTTGCCGCTCTGCTGCGCATCGGCGAACGCGTCTTCGACATCGCCGTGCCGCCAGGCGATTTCCTCGGCAACGGGCGCGGCCTGCGCACTGGCCACCGGGCTGGCGGACGGGGCCTGCTGGCAGGCGGCAAGCGCGGTGCACAGGGCAAGCAGGGTGAAGGGCAGGGCAGCACGCATGGTCAGCATCCACGGCAGGAAGGGGTGCCGCAGCAGCGGCCATGACGCATTCTAGGAAGCGACGGTGCCCGCATCGCAGGCGTGCTGATGCCGATTGCTCATCTGCCCAGTCGCGCTGGTGATGACGGCCACCCTGGCGGACCGGGCGGGCCTCAGCCGATCGCCAGGCGGTCGTACATGCGCACCAGATCCACCAGCGTGCGCGCCTGCATCTTGCGCATCACGTTGGCGCGGCGCACCTTCACCGTGATTTCGCTCACCCCCAGCTCGGCGGCGATCTGTTTGTTGAGCCGGCCGCGGACCACGCCGCCCACCACGTCGCGCTCGCCGTCGTTGAGCGATGCCCAGCGTTGCCGCAACACGTCCACCGCAGCGTCATCGCGGCGCCGCTCGCGGTCGCGCTCGATGCCGAGGTGGATCGCATCCAGCAGCTCCTGGTCACGGAACGGCTTGGTCAGGAACTCGATGGCCCCTTCCTTCATGGCCGCCACGCCCATCGCAATGTCGCCGTGGCCGGTGATGAACACCACCGGCAGGTGCAGGCCGTGGCTGGCCATCTGCCGGTGGAACTCCAGCCCGCTCTGGCCGGGCATGCGCACGTCCAGCACCAGGCAGGCCGGCGCATCCAAGCGGGGATGCTGCAGGAAGGCGGCCACCGAGTCGAAGGCACGCACCTGCATGCCCATCGAGGCCAACAGGTCTTCCAGGGCGGCGCGCACCGAATGATCGTCGTCCACCACGTACACGATGGGCGCAGGCGAAGCGTCCGGCGGCGGCGGCCTAACCATGCGAGCCCCCGTCATCGACCGGCAGCTCGAACACGAAACAGGCGCCACCGTCGGCCACCGGCTCGGCCCGGATCTGACCGTCATGGGCCTCCAGGATGCTGCGGCTCAGGCTCAAGCCCAGGCCCAGGCCGCCGGATTTGGTGGTCCAGAAGGCATCGAACACCCGCTCCGGTGCGTCCAGCGGCAGCCCGCTGCCGTGGTCGCGCACGCTCATCGCCACCCGCGTCGGGCTGGCGCGCCAGCTGCGCAGCACCAGCCGACGGTTGCCCGCCGGCACCTCGGCCATCGCATCGACCGCGTTGAGGATCAGGTTGCCGATCACCTGCTGTACCTGTACGCGGTCGCCGAATACCGGCGGCAACGCGTCATCCAGCTGGGTACTGAGCGTGACCGCATGCTGTTCCAGTTCACTGTGCGACAGCGCCAGCATTTCCAGCAACGCCTGGTTGAGGTCGAACCCCTGCCGCTCTGGCACCGCACCCCGGGTCAACCCGCGCACGCGGGCAATCACGTCGCTGGCCCGGTGCGCATCGGCCAGGATCCGCGCCAGTGTCTGCCGCGCCTTCTCCACATTGGGCGGATCCTGGGCCAGCCAGCGCTGGCTGGCTTCGGCGCTGCTGGCGATCGCCGCCAGCGGTTGGTTCACTTCGTGCGCGATGGACGTGGTCAGTTCACCCACGGTGGAGGCGCGGGCCACCCGCAGCAAGCGGGCCTGTGCGTCCTGCACGGCGGCCTTGGCCGCTTCCATCTTCAGCGCCAGCCAGGTGGTGATGCCGATCACCAGCATGCCGATCGCCGAATTCACCAGGCCGATGCGGTACGTGCCGAAGCGGGTCAGGAAGAAGCTGAGCCCGGTCAGCCCGATGCAGAGGGCGGCCAACCGCACCAGCCCCCGAGCCGACAGCACGCGCGAGGCGGCCAGGATCACCGCCGCGTAGAAGCAGGCGGCCGCCACCGCATAGTCGGTGAGCGTGTCGGCGGCGAAGATCGCAGCCATCACCACGCCCAGCACGAGCAGGGCAACGGTACGGCGCGACGAGGAAGACAGCATCGGAACGGCTCCGTGGAAAACGTGGACAAACGCCGCGTGGTTCGACGCGGCCGAGCATAGCATCGGGGCCGTGGCCGGCCGGTGTCAGTCCTCCAGCGTGGCATTCCAGAAGGCCTGCAGTACGCCGGGCAGGCCCGCAAGCGTGGCCAGCACCGCGTCCAGTTCGGCGGCGTCCACGGCTGTCGCGTACAGCACCGCTTCGATCTCCACGTCGCGCTCGCCGAACGGGCGCGGGTCGACCGCGCGCACCGGGTAATGCGCCTGCTCCAGCAGCCCCAGCAGCCGGTCCAGCACGTCGGCCTGGTGCTCGCGTTGGCACACCACCGTGACCGCGTAGGTCGCCTCGCTGAAGGATTCCTCCACCGGCTGGCGCTGGATGCGGTTGACCACCGGCCGCAACAGCGTGTTGGCCGCCAGCACGAACAGCGCCGCCAGCAGCGCTTCGGGCAGCAGCTTGATGCCGGCGCAGGCACCCACGGCCGCCGACCCCCACAGCGTGGCAGCGGTGTTCAGGCCGGACACCTGCGCACCGTCCTTCATGATCGCGCCGGCGCCCAGGAAGCCCACCCCGGAGATGACGTACGCCACCACGTGCAGCGGCGAGGGCGGGCCGCCGTACAGGTCGTGGAAGCGCACGGCCAGGTCCACGAACACCGCCGCGCCCACCGCCACCAGCGTGTTGGTGCGCAGGCCGGCGGTGCGCTGGCGCAGCTGCCGCTCCAGCCCGATCGCCGCGCCGAGCACGAAGGCCGTACCCAGGCTGATCAGGGTGCTGATCGTGGCCCCGGCGTTGAACACCGGCAGGTGCGGGTTGAAGTCCATCACTGCCACCCGTAGCGACGGATGTAGACCTTCTTCAGCAGCGTGGTCAGCACCGCATACCCGAACAGAATGGCGACCAGGAACGGCCAGTAGCCGGGCGGCAGTGCCTGCAGCTTGAAGTAGCCGGCCAGCGGGCTCATCGGCAGCAGCACGCCGATGGCCATGATCAGCCCGGTCATCAACAGCAGCGGCGGGGCAGCGATGCTCTGCACGAACGGCACCTTCGGCGTGCGGATCATGTGCACGATCAGGGTCTGGGTCAGCAGGCCCACCACGAACCAGCCGGACTGGAACAGGCTCTGGTCGGCCGCCGTGCGCGCATCGAACACGTACCACATCAGCGCGAAGCAGCTCAGGTCGAAGATCGAGCTGATCGGGCCGAAGAACACCATGAAGCGCCCGATGTCGGCCGGGTTCCACTTCAACGGCTTGCGCACCAGTTCCTCATCGACGTTGTCGAACGGAATGGCGATCTGCGAGATGTCATACAGCAGGTTCTGCACCAGCAGTTGCAGTGGCAGCATCGGCAGGAAGGGCAGGAACGCGGAGGCCACCAGCACCGAGAACACGTTGCCGAAATTGGAACTGGCGGTCATGCGGATGTACTTGAGCATGTTGCTGAAGGTGCGCCGGCCCTGCACCACGCCTTCCTCGAGCACCATCAGGTTCTTCTCGAGCAGGATGATGTCAGCCGCTTCCTTGGCGATATCCACCGCGCTGTCCACGCTGATGCCGATGTCGGCGGCACGCAGGGCCGGCGCATCGTTGATGCCATCGCCGAGGAACCCCACCACCTTGCCCTGTGCACGCAGGGCGCGCACCAGGCGCTCCTTGTGCAGGGGCGTGAGCCGGGCAAACACGCGGTGGCGGCACAGCGCGTCGGCCACCGCAGCCTCGTCCATGCGGTCGATCTGCGGCCCGGTCACGATGCCGTCGGCGTGCAGCCCCACCTGGGCGCACACCCGCGCGGTGACCAGTTCGTTGTCGCCGGTGAACACCTTCACTTCCACGCCCAGCCCGGCCAACGCTTGCAGCGCCTGCGCGGTCGACTCCTTCGGCGGATCCAGGAAGGCCACGTAGCCAAGCAGGGTGAGGTCCTGCTCATCGGCCTGCGAATACACCTCGCGCGTGGCCGGGACTTCCTTCATGGCCACCGCCACCACGCGCAGGCCCTGTTCGTTGAGCTCCTCGGTGGTCTGGCGCACCCGTGCCAGCCGCTGCGCATCCAGCGGCAGGTCCTGGCCGCCTTCGCGCACGCGGCTGCACACGGCCAGCATCTCTTCCACCGCGCCCTTGCACACCAGCTCGTGGTGGTCGTCGCGCTCGGACACCACCACCGACATGCGGCGGCGTTCGAAGTCGAACGGGATTTCATCCACCTTGCGGTAGTCCTGCGCCAGGCGCAGCTCGGTCTGCAGTTCCACGTGCTCCAGCACGGCGCGATCGAGCAGGTTGGTCAGCCCGGTCTGGAAATGGCTGTTGAGGTAGGCGAACGCCAGCACGTCCTGCGAGTCGTTGCCGAACACATCGGTGTGCCGCTCCAGCGCGATGCGGTCCTGGGTGAGGGTGCCGGTCTTGTCGGTGCACAGCACGTCCATCGCGCCGAAGTTCTGGATCGCATCCAGGCGCTTGACGATCACCTTGCGCCGCGACAGCAGCACGGCGCCCTTGGCCAGGGTGGAGGTGACGATCATCGGCAGCATTTCCGGGGTAAGCCCGACCGCCACCGACAGCGCGAACAGAAAGGCTTCGGTCCAGTCGCCCTTGGTCACGCCGTTGACCAGCAGCACGAACGGCACCATCACCAGGGCGAACCGGATCAGCAGCCAGCTGACACTGTTGACCCCGGCCTGGAACGCGGTGGGCGCGCGTTCGGTGGCGGTGCTGCGTTGGGCAATGGTGCCGAAGCAGGTGCGGTTGCCGGTGGCCAGCACCACGGCGGTGGCCGAGCCGGACACCACGTTGGTGCCCATGAACAGCAGGTTGGGCTGCTCCAGCAGGTTGGCCTGGGTGGGGTCGGGGGCGGCGAACTTCTCCACCGGCAGCGATTCGCCGGTCATGGCCGCCTGCGCCACGAACAGGTCCTTGGCATTCAGCACGCGGCAGTCGGCGGGGATCATGTCGCCGGCCGACAGCACGATATGGTCGCCGGGCACCACTGCCCGGATCGGCAGCGAACGCTGCTGCGCGGGACGCGGTGTGCGCGGCTCAGAGCCGGTGTGCTGCGCGGTTGCAGCATCGCCGTCGGGACGGCGCAATACGCGGGCGTTGTTGCCCACCAGCGCCTTGAGCCGCTCCGCCGCGCGGTTGGAGCGGCCTTCCTGGACGAAACGGATCAGCGTGGACAGCACCACCATGGTGCCGATCACCACCGTGGCCTTGACGTCTTCGGTCAGCCAGGACACCACCGCCAGCAGGCTGAGCAGCAGGTTGAACGGGTTGCGGTAGCACTGCCACAGGTGGCGCCACCACGGCAGCGGCTTTTCGTGATCGATCTCGTTGGGACCCACGCGGGCGAGCCGGGCGTCGGCTTCGTCGGTGGCCAGCCCGTCGGGGTGCGACGCCACCGCCGCCAGCGCAGCTGCCACGGGCAC
>NZ_QAIW01000214.1:0-897 GCF_003061285.1 Stenotrophomonas sp. HMWF003
GTAGGCCCCTGGGCAAAATAAAGGAGGAGGCCGCCCCGCGGCCGGGGGACATTTGCACCAGGGGCCTACCGGCTGCTACGGGGCCCTCACGCTCGCGTCAAGCCCGATCGGAGACGCCAGCCGCGGCGCCTGCATACCCGACCACCTGCGGACTGTCGCGCTCAATTTACGACGGCCCTTGCAAAACGACGAATCCGAACACCCGAAAAAAAACGCCCCTTCCTGCGAAGGGGCGTTTCGGATGATGCGGAACCGCAGACTCAGCGCTTGGCTTCGTCGGCGTTCTTCTTTGCTTCATCGGCCACGTCGCGGGCCTTGTCGGCCACCTTTTGCGCGGCATCGGCGGTGGCATCGCTGGCGTGCACGCCCGCATCCTTGGCGGCGGTCTTGGCTTCGCCGGCGGCTTCGGAGGTGGCTGCCGCGGCGCGGTCGAGCGCCTGCTGGGTTTCGGCGGCGGCGCGCTCGGAGGCGGCAGCGGCATCGTCGGCGGCGTTGCGCGTGGAGGCGGCGGCCTTGTCCACCGCTTCGCGTGCGGCGGCATTGGCGCTGTCGGCGGCCTGCGCGGCGTCGTCGCGGGCCTTCTCGGCTTCCGGGCCCTTGCATGCGGCCAGGCCGAGCAGCAGGGAGGCGGCCAACAGCGACGTGGTGAACGGACGAATCTTCATGGCGGTCTCCAATACGGTGATCGTAGGGGAAGCCAGCCTATTCATGCCTGCGTGAAGACCGGGTCGCTGCGCATCGGGCAGCCCCAGGCCCACCGCAATGCGCCCAAAGAAAAAGCCGCTGGCGAACCAGCGGCTTCTTCAGACTTGCGTGAAGAAAGAAGTTATTACTTCTTGGCTTCTTCAGCAGCGTCCTTGGCCTGCTCGGCGGTGGCTTCACCGGCCTTGGCAGCGT
>NZ_QAIW01000214.1:907-2783 GCF_003061285.1 Stenotrophomonas sp. HMWF003
AAAGAAGACAGCAGCGTCGGTGGCAGCAGCGCCAGCCTGGGCAGCGGCGTCAGCCGAGGTGTTGGCGGCGGTGGCGGCGGTGTCGGCAGCAGCCTGGGCAGCGTCGGCGGTCTGGGCGCCAGCAGCAGCGGCCTGGTCGGCGGCGACCTGGGCGTCAGCGGCAGCTTCGTTGGCCGAAGCAGCGGCGTCAGCAGCCTGTTCCTGCTTCGAGCAGGCGGTCAGAGCCAGGCCCAGGGCCATCGCGATCAGCAGCTTGTTGATGCTCATTTGTGTGAATCCTCGTCGTTAGATTAGGCAACGCGCTATTGCGCGCCCGGCAACATGATGACAAGCCACGTTTGGCTGTCAAGCGATCGCGCATTCATTTTTGCGAAATGCGCGTTAAGTTCAATCAAATCAATTCGATGGCAATGGCCGTCGCTTCGCCGCCGCCGATGCACAGGGTGGCGACGCCGCGCTTTCCGCCGCGCGTGCGCAATGCGTTGACCAGCGTTACCACCAGGCGTGCGCCGGAAGCGCCGATCGGATGGCCCAATGCGCAGGCGCCACCGTTGACGTTGACCTTCTCGTGCGGGATGCCCAATTCACGGATCGGGGCCATCGCCACCACCGCGAAGGCCTCGTTGATTTCGAACAGGTCAACCTGGTCCAGCTGCCAGCCGGCTTTCTCCAGCACCTTGTGCAGGGCGCCGATGGGGGCGGTGGTGAACCATTCCGGTTCCTGGGAATGCGTGGCGTGGGCCACGATCCGCGCCAGCGGCGTTACCCCGCGCGCCGCAGCATCGTCCTCGGACAGCAGCACCAGCGCGGCAGCGCCATCGGAAATGCTCGAGGAGCTGGCTGCAGTGACCGTGCCGTCCTTCTTGAAGGCCGGGCGCAGGGTCGGAATCTTGGCGATGTCCGAGCGGCCGGGCTGTTCGTCCTGGCTGTACTCAACCTCGCCCTTGCGACCGGCCACCTTCACCGGAACGATTTCGTCGGCGAAGGCGCCGTCGGCCTGGGCGGCCTGCGCACGGCGCACCGATTCAATGGCGAAGGCGTCCTGCTCCTCGCGGCTGAACTGGTACTTGTCCACCGTGGTTTCGGCGAATTCGCCCATTGCCTTGCCGTCGTAGGCATTGACCAGGCCGTCATGGGCCATGTGGTCGACCGCCTGGAAATTGCCGAAGCGGTTGCCGGTGCGCGAGTTGGGCAGCAGGTGCGGCGCATTGGACATCGATTCCATGCCGCCGGCCACCACGATGCTGGCCGACCCGGCCTTGATCAGGTCGTGTCCCAGCATGATGGCCTTCATGCCCGAACCGCACACCTTGTTGAGGGTGGTGGCACCGGTGGAGACCGGAATGCCCGCCGCGATCGCCGCCTGGCGCGCAGGCGCCTGGCCCAGGTTGGCCGGCAGCACGCAGCCCATGATGACTTCGGACACATCGGCCGCCGCGATGCCGGACTGTTGCAGTGCCGCCGCGATTGCCGTGGCGCCCAGGGTCGGGGTGGGTACGCCGGTGAACTGGCCCAGGAAGGAACCAATGGCGGTGCGTTTGGCAGCGGCGATGACGATGTTGGACATGGGCAATCTCGTTGGTGCGTGAGCAGGTTTCAAGAGTGGGACCGCATGCCATTGGCGACAGCGGGTTTTCCCGGCAGACTGCGAACTACCGGCCAAGTATAGAGGCTTGGCACTAGCCGCCGGGCCAGGTCCAGGAGGACCGGCCAGACGGGGGCGAACATCACGTCAATTGGGGAAACAAGGATGAACAAGGCAGTAGTGGGTCGATCCGTACTGGTCACCGCGCTCGCGGCGGCGCTGGGCGCGTGTGGCGGGGGTGGTGGGGGCGGCAATGTCCGCATCGATCCCCCCCCGACCACGCCTCCCACC
>NZ_QAIW01000215.1:0-10572 GCF_003061285.1 Stenotrophomonas sp. HMWF003
TCCTGGCGCTGGACAAGCAGGGCCAGGTCGGCGCGTATGCGTTGCACCGCGGCTTCGTCTATGCGGTCTGCGACACCGATCGCCAGGACGACCTGCGTGATTCCGCCTCGGTCTACACCAGCGAGCAGACCTGAGCATGGCGCGCCGGCTGCTGGAAATCGCCTCCAATTCGGTTGCCTCCGCGTTGGCCGCGCAGGCTGGTGGGGCTGATCGCATCGAGTTGTTCGACAACCTCGCCGAGGGCGGCACCACGCCGTCGTACGGCAGCATCGCCGTGGCCCGCGAGCGCCTGCGCATTCCGTTGTTCGTGTTGATCCGCGCGCGCCCCGGTGACTTCCACTACGGGGCGCTCGAGGCGGAGATCATGCTGCGCGATATCGCCCACTGCCGGCAGCTGGGCTGCGATGGCGTGGTGATCGGCGCGCTGGACGCCGACGGCAACGTGGATACGGCGCTGTGCCAGAGGCTGGTGTCGGCCGCCGGGCCGCTGCAGGTGACGTTCCATCGCGCCTTCGATGACGCGCGCGACCTGCGGGCCGCGCTGGAACAGGTGATCGCCCTGGGGTGCCAGCGGGTGCTGACCTCGGGTGGCCAGGGCAGCGCGGAAGCGGGCGCGGACACGCTGGCCGCGCTGGTGGCGCAGTCGAACGCACGCATCAGCGTGATGGCCGGCGCAGGGCTCAACGCACGCAACATCGCCGCGGTGGCCGCACGCACGGGTTGCGTCGAACTGCACGCGTCGGCCAAGGCCGCGCAATGTTCGGCGATGCGCCACCACAACCCGGCCCTGGTGGGTCTGTCGCCGGATTGGACCGTTACCGATGCCGGCGAAGTCGCCGCGTTGCGCGCCGCGCTGGATGCGATCTGACGAAGTGGCGGGTGCAGCCACCCATGGGGTGGCTCTACCGGGGCTCGGATGCGTCCAGCCACCCGTGGGGTGGCTCTACCGGGGTTCGGATGTATCCAGCCACCCATGGGGTGGCTCTACCGGGGCTCGGATGCGTCCAGCCACCCATGGGGTGGCTCTACCCGATTCGACCGCGCGCCTCATTCCTGCGCGCCGCACGGCGGTAGAGCCACCCCATGGGTGGCTGCTCCGTGAGCGTGCCCGCCGCGGGACGGTGACGGCATTACGCGACCACAAAAAACGGCAGCCACCTGTACCAGCGCGGCTGCCGTGGAGGACCGTTGCCCCGCCCGGAGGCGGGGGCGGGTGACGCTTAGAACTTGTAGTTCACGCCGAAGTACAGCTGGCGGCCGGTGTAGGTGTTGGAGATCAGGCGTGCCTTGCTGTCGCCGCCGAGGTAGATGCGCTGTTCGGACTTGGTGGCATTCAGCACCGAGGCCGTGAACGTCAGGGCTTCGGTGAAGTTGTAGGCCACGTTGAGGTCCAGCTGGTCGTACGGCTCGGAGTACTGAGTGAGGCCGTTGTTCAAGCCGCCGACGACTTCGCCGCGACGGTTGTATGAGGCGCGTGCCAGGAACTTCTCGTTCTCGTAGAAGAAGGTGAGGTTGGCCTGGTTCTTGGCGCTGCCCACCAGCGGCGATGCGCCGATTTCCTCACCGTCCAGCACGATCGAGGCCAGGTTGGTGTCGTTGTAGGTGTAGTTGGCCTGCACGCCAAAGCCCATGTCGAAGGTGTACTGGCCATACAGCTCCACACCCTGCGACACGCCATCGCGCGCGTTGGCTTCGGTCTCGTACTTCTGCACCGTCACCGTCTGGCCGCCCACCGTCATCTGCTGGTCGCGCACCACCGGCACCGTGAAGTTGCCCACGTCCTTGCGGAACAGGGCCGCACCGGCGACCGCACCCGGCTTGAAGTACCACTCCAGGCCGATGTCGTACTGGGTGGCCTTGAACGGTTCCAGGTTCTTGTTGCTGCCATGCCCGTACCAACCGGGCGTATCGGTGCCACCGGCGACGCGACGGTCGTTGCTGTACTCCTCACTCACATAGCTGAGGCTGCCGGGGGCGGCGATGCTGGTGTAGCCCGGGCGGGCGATGACCTTCGACGCGGCGCCACGCAGCACCAGGTTGTCGGTGATGTCCCAGGCGATGTTGAAGCTCGGCAGGAAGTCGGTGTAGGTGCGGTCCAGCGAGGCGAACTCGTAGGTCTTCTCACGCGCCAGCCCGTCCGGCAGCCGCACGAAGCCGCTCTGGCAGACGTAGCCGGTGTTGGACGCGATCAGCGGGGCGGCGGCCGGGTCGTTGCAGCCCATCGGTGCGCCAGCGGCGTTGTCCTGGAAGTAGTCGTTGAAGCGTTCCACCGAATCACTCGACTCGGCGAACTGCTGGGTGCGCACCACGCGCACGCCGACGTTGCCGCGCAGGCGCTCGGTACGGAAGTTGGCCTGGAAGTAGCCGGAGTAGATCTTCTCGTTGACGTTGTAGACGAAGTCGTCTTCCTTGCGGCTGTACGAACCACCGTACTTGTCGTTGAGGTAGTTGATGTAGGCGGGGTAGTTGATGCCCGGGAATACATTGGCGTTGAAGCCGCCGGCAATGTTGCTGATCGGGTTGGACAGGAAGAACCCGGGCTGGGCGACGCCGGCGGTGGAGTCGCAGCCGGCCTGGTAGCGGTTGTTGTCGTAGTCGGCCGGGTCCTTGCCATTGCACACCCAGTAGGTGTTGCCGGTGTTGCGGTGTACTTCGCCATCACGATACTTGGCGCCGAACTGGATGGAGTCCAGCCAGCCGCTTTCGAACATCTTGGTGACGTCGGCCTGGAAGTAGTTCTGCTTGACGCTGGTCTGCATCCACGATGACCCGGTGGAGCCGGTGTCGATCTCGGCGATGCCGGCCATCAGCTGGTCCTGCAGGTTCGGCGAGAAGGTCACGCTTGGCGTGCCGGTCAGGTCCCAAGCGGTGTAGCTGTTGCCGGACTGCCACACGCCGTCCACCTGGCGGCGCGGCTTGGCCGACATGCCGAAGTTCATCGACGGACCGCCCTCGGACCAGGTCCGGCCACCGGTGAAGGACGCCTTCCACAGCGGGCTGATGTCCCAGTCGATGGTCAGGTCAGCGGTCTGCGAGAGCGCCTTTTCCTTGCTGTAGGTACCGGTCAGCTGCGGGGTGGGGATGGTGCAGTCATCCGGGCCCCAGCCACCGGGAGCCATGCCGGCGGCGGCGGCCTGTTCTTCGCTGCAGTAGTAGGTTTTGCCGGCCAGCTTTTCGTACTGGGCGCCGGTGACGATGCTGCCGCTGGGGTCGAAATTCATGCCGTTGAGCAGGCGCCCGCCGGCCCAGTTGCCGTCGCCGTTGAAGCGCGCCAGGTTCCATTCGGGAACCTTGAGCATGTTCTGGGTGTAGTTGCCTTCCAGCTCGAAGCGGAAGTAGTTGGCGGTCAGGGTCAGGTTGTCGATCGGCTTGAACTGGAACGTGAACTGCCCGCCGGTACGCTCGCGCTTCTCCTCCTTCACGGCGAAGTTCACCGAGGTGGGCATGAAGAACTCGCTGTAGTTGCGTCCGCTCTGGTCGTTGAAGCCCGACTGGCCCCACCAGTAGTGGATGCCGTCCTGGCTCAGCACGTTGCCATGGGCATCCACCGCATCGGTGCCGTTGCCATACCACTGATAGTCTTCAGTGCTCACCTGCATGGTGCGGCTGGTGCGCTTCTGCTTGGTGGCGCCGATCAGCACGCCGAAGCGCTCGTCTTCGCTGTGCCAGGAGTACAGCGCGGAGGCCTGCGGGTCGACGTCGTGGCTGGTGTCCGACGAGGTGCCTTCCAGGTTGACGTAACCGGAGTTGCTTTCCATCTCGAGCGGGCGGCGGGTGTGCAGGATCACCGTACCGCCGATGCCGCCTTCGTCGATGCGCGCTTCCGGCGATTTGAACAGCTCGGCGCTGGACAACATGTTGGACGGCAGCAGCGTGTAGTTGAACGACCGGGTGGCCTCGTTGTTGGTTTCCGAGGTGGCCACGTAGTTGCCGTTCAACTGGGTCAGGGTCAGGTCCGGTGCCAGGCCGCGCACGCTGACAGTCTTGCCTTCGCCGCCGCTGCGTTCGATCACCACGCCCGGCACGCGCTGCAGCGCGTCGGCCACGTTCTTGTCGGGGAACTTGCCGACGTCTTCGGCGGTGATCACTTCGACCACGGCGTTGGCGTCGCGCTTCTGCTGCAGGCTCTTTTCGATGGCGTAGCGATAGCCGGTGACGTTCACGCTATCGAGCGTGGTGGCCTCCGGCGACGAAGCGGGGCCGGCCTGCTGTGCGAACACACTGGCGGGCACCATCGCGGCGGCGAACAGCGCGGCGGTAATGGCGGCCGACAGCGTGTCGCGGTTGCGCATGCGGGACATCTTGTTCATTCCACTCTCTCCCTCTCCTGGATTGAAACGGTGGCGATACGTTGTTGAATCGATCTAATGTTTTGGGAGGGCTGTTGCCAGCGTTGAACTCCCGTGCGTCCCGCATGCAGCCTGGTGGGCCCCCACCCACCGCTCCGGCAATCGTGACCGTTTGAAGTTGGATCGATCTAAACGATTGGCGGGCAATTTTTAGCACGGGCGGAGCGGGGACGCATGCTGCTTCGCAATATGGTCAGGAAGGACCGGGAACCGCGCCGGTAGCGTCATTCCGATGAAAACGTTTTCTTGCGCGGACGGGAGCGCGCCGGGTGCGGGACGCGGACCGGGCGGTCCGGGCGCACCGGCAGGCCGCCGGCGGCGTGGCTCGAACACATGTCGCCATGGGTCCGGGATTCCGCTGTGGGGGCAGGGCGTTCAACGACGTGCGGACCGAAGCTCCAGGCGCGGCAACTGCGGGTCTCGGCACCCGGCCGGGTAGAAAAGAGGCCACGCCATGTTGCGCCGCAGAATGCATCCGCCGAAATCTCCGTGCTTTACTTGAATCGATCTAAATTCACGGCAACGTGGATCTGGACCGGTGCCAGCGGGGGAATGGCTGGCACGCCGCGGCGGACATCCGCCGTGCCTTTTTCCGTCTGCCGTACCGACATCGACCCACAGGATCCACGCATGCGCCGACTGCCGTCCGTCATCGCCGTTACCCCGTTGCGCCGCCCGCTGCCGCGCCTGGCCTGCCTGCTCGCGCTGGCCTTCGCGCCGGTCCTGCAGGCCGCCGCCCCGGTCGCGCTGGAGCGCGAGGTCAACACCTTCATCGGCAGCAAGGATGACGGCAATACTTTCCCGGGGGCGTCGGCCCCGTTCGGCCTGATCCAGGTCAGCCCGATCGGCGAGCACTACGCCGGCTGGCGCTACGACGACCCCAAGATCCGCGGGTTCGGCCATTCGTTCCTGTCCGGGGCCGGGTGCTGGGAGCAGGGCGGCCAGGTGTCGGTGCTGCCGGTCACCGGCAGCATCGGCAAGGGCGGGGACTTCAACACCGACGATGCCAAGAGTTTCGACCACAAGCGCTACGCGTCCCCGTACACCCACGACGGCGAGATCGGCCAGGCCGGCTACTACAAGGTGCGCCTGACCGGCTACGGCGGCATCGATGCCGAGGCCACCGCGCGCACCCGTGCCGCCGCCGAGCGCTACACCTTCCCGGTCGACGCCGGCACCGGCCATCTGCTGGTCAACGTGGGCCAGGCCAACGAGCGCCATTCGGTGATCGGCAGCGTGATCGACGTGGTGGGCGATCGCGTGGTGGAAGGCAAGCTGGTTACCAAGAGCTTCTGCGGCGGCCACCAGTACACCACCTGGTTCCGCCTCGAGTTCGACCGCCCGTTCAAGGCGTTCGGCACCTGGGGCGAAGAAGGCGGCCTGGCCGGCGCGCGCCACCGCATGGAGGGCGAACAGAAGCCCAGCGGCGCCTGGTTGAGTTTCGATACCGGCAAGAACCGCGCGGTCACCGCGATCAGCGCCATCTCGCACGTGGACGCAGAAGGCGCGCGCAACAACCTGCGCAGCGAGGGCATGCAGGGCGGCAAGCTGCTCGGTTTCGAGCAGATGCGCAGCCAGTCGCAGCAGCAGTGGCGCCGCGAGCTGGCCACGACGCGCGTGCAGGGCGGCACCCGTGACGACCGCACCGTGTTCTATTCGGCGCTGTACCACGCGCTGCTGCAGCCGCTGACCGGCAGCGACGCCGACGGCCGCTACCGTGGCTACGACGACGCGATCCATCGCGCCGACGGCTGGACCTACTACGAGTACTTCTCGCTGTGGGATACCTATCGCGCACAGAACCAGTGGCTGGCCCTGACCCGCCCGCAGGTGGCGCGCGACATCGGCCGCAGCCTGCTGGCCATCAACGAACAGGGGGGCTGGCTGCCGCGCTGGGGTTACGCCAATTTTGAAACCAACATCATGACCGGCGACCCGGTCACCCCATTCCTGGTCGACCTGTGGCGCTTCGGCGCGCTGGCCGGGCGCGAGGGCGAGGCCTACACCGCGCTGCGTCGCAACGCCTTCGAGCAGCCGCCGCTGAACTCGCGGCATGCCGGCCGGTCGGGCAACCCCGGGTACGTGGACAACGGCTACGTCGCCTACGACCGCGCGTTCCCCTCCAAGGGCATGGACGTGGACCCGCACCACGGCGGCTCGGCCACGCTGGAATACGCCCTGGCCGACTGCGCGCTGGCGCAGATGGCCGACGGCCTGGGCCATGCCGACGATGCCAGCACGCTGCGCGCGCGTGGCGGCAACTGGCACAAGGTGTGGGACCCGCAGGTACGCGATGAGGAGACCGGCATGAGCGGCTTCCCGCGTCCGCGCATGGACGACGGCAAATGGTACGTGCCGTCCGATGGCCACTACAGCCCGCGCTCGCACCATGGCTTCCATGAAGGCACCGCGTGGCAGTACCAGTGGCTGGCGCAGCAGGACGTGCCGGGGCTGGTGCAGGCCATGCACGGCCGCGAACAGGCCGGCAAGCGACTGGATGCGTTCTTCGCCTACGACGCGCTGGTGCAGTCGCCGCTGACCGCCGCGCGCAAGGAATGGGTGGTGGGCCCGTACAGCTACTACAACCAGTACCGCTACAACCCCAACAACGAGCCGGACCTGCACGCGCCGTGGATGTACACGCTGATTGGCCAGCCGTGGAAGACCGCCACCGTGGTGCGCGCCGCGCAGCAGCTGTTCACCAACGCCCCCAACGGCGTCACCGGCAACGATGACCTGGGCACGATGTCGGCGTGGTACCTGTTCAGCGCGATCGGTCTGTACCCGGCGGTGCCGGGCAGTGGCCAGTTCCTGCTGCACACCCCGCGCTTCACCCAGGTGGAGGTGGACCTGGGCACCGGCCGCACGCTGACCCTGGCCGCCGACGGTGCCGATGGGCGCACGCTGCAGTATGTGCAGGGCGTGCGCGTGGACGGCAAGGACCATGCCCCGGTGTGGCTGGACTGGGCCCGGCTGCAGCAGGGCGGTCGCATCGATTTCGCGCTGGCTGCGCAGGCGCCCACCCGCGGCTGGGGCACCCAGGCCGAGGCGCTGCCGCGCTCGTTCTGCGCCACCCCGGGGGCGGTGCTGGAATGAGGCGTTGCATCGGCTGCGGTCACGATCCGGCTGCCTGCAGGGGCGCGGTCCGCTGGCCGATGCGATCGTTTACGCTTGCCGGATGACAAGGACCGGGCAGACACCATGAACGACAAGGTCAAACCAGCGGGCAAGGGCACGCGCGCCGTCACCGTGACCGATATCGCCGAAGCCATCGGCGTGTCGCGGGCGACCGTGTCGCTGGTGCTGCGTGGCAGCCCGTTGGTCAATGTCGACACCCGCGCCAAGGTCGAGGCCGAGCTTCGCCGCCAGCGCTATGTCTACAACCGCGGCGCGGCCAACCTGCGCCGCCGCACCTCGTCCAGCGTAGCCCTGGTGATCAACGACCTGTCCAACCCGTTCTTCGCCGAATTCGCCTCCGGGGTGGACGAAGCGCTGGGTGCGAAGGGTTTCGTGACCCTGCTGGGCAGCACCGGCGAATCGCCGCAGCGGCAACAGGCGGTGCTGACCACGTTGATGGAACACACCCCGGCCGGGTTGATCCTGTCGCCGGCCGAAGGCAGCGATGCAGCCGAACTGCGCCAGGTGCTGGGCTTCAACGCCAACGTGCTGCTGTTCAACCGCGAGCCGCCGGGTGCCGACTGGGATTTCCTGACCCTGGACAACCAGCAGGGGGCCTACCTGGCCACCCGCCACCTGATCGAACGCGGGCACGAGCGCATCGCCTTCTTCGGTGGCCATGCCGATTCCAGCTCCTGCCACCAGCGCCGGTTGGGCTACGCGCAGGCACTGGCCGAAGCGGGCAGGGAGCTGCATCCGGACTGGCTGATCGAGTCGGCCCCCAGCCGCCTGGAAGCCGCGGCGCGCAGCGAAGAACTGTTCGCGCGCGTGCCGTCGCCGACGGCAGCGGTCTGCTACAACGACAGCGTTGCACTCGGGCTGATGCTGGGCCTGGCCTCGCGCGGGGTGCGCCCCGGCGTGGACTTCGCCGTCACCGGTTTCGACGATATCTCCGAAGCAGCGGTGGCCTTGCCGCCGCTGACCACGCTCACCGTGAACCCGCGCGAGCGCGGCCGCCAGGCGGCCGAACTGCTGCTGCAGCGCCTGGACCATCCCGACGCCGCGCCACAACGCACCGTGGCGCCCGTGCAACTGCGCATCCGCGCCAGCAGCGGCCCGGTGGCCGCGTGATGGCGTTTCCCTTTACCTGCCCGCGCAACGAGGCGCGTACCTGAATGCCCATTTCTCCAACGCCCCGACTGCCTGCCTCGTCATCGTCCGCGCCCGTGGTCAACACGCGCATGGCCCTGGCCGTGGCCACCACCATCTTCTTCATGTGGGGATTTCTGACCTGCCTCAACGACATCCTGATCCCCCACCTGAAGGCGGTGTTCGAACTGAACTACGCCAAGGCGATGCTGGTGCAGTTCACCTTCTTCGGCACCTACTTCCTGATGTCGCTGCCGGCCGGGCGGCTGGTGGCGCACCTGGGCTACAAGAAGGGCATCGTGGCCGGCCTGGCCATCGCGGCCGTTGGCGCACTCGGCTTCTGGCCGGCCGCCGAACTGCGCGTGTATGAAGCCTTCCTGGGCGCACTGTTCGTGCTGGCCACCGGCATCACCGTGCTGCAGGTGGCCGCCAACCCGTACGTGGCGCTGCTGGGGCCGGAACAGACCGCTTCGAGCCGGTTGACCCTGGCCCAGGCGTTGAACTCGCTGGGCACGGCGATCGCGCCGATCTTCGGCGGGCTGCTGATCCTCGGCAACACGGTCAAGAGCGCCGATGAGATCGCCGCGCTGCCCTCGGCCGAGCAGATCGCTTACCGCGTGCAGGAAGCGCAGTCGGTGCAGGGCCCGTACGTGGGCCTGGCGATCGCGCTGGCGCTGCTGGCCATCTTCGTTTACCTGTTCCGCCTGCCGGCGCTGACCGAAACCACCGAACAGGCCGACAGCGGCACGCATACCCTGATGGATGCGCTGCGCCACAAGCACGTGCTGTTCGGCGTGCTGGCGATCTTCTTCTACGTGGGCGCCGAAGTGTCGATCGGCAGCTTCCTGGTGAACTACCTGTCGATGCCGTCCATCGGGGGCTTCACCGAGCAGCAGGCCACCCATTACGTGTCGGCGTACTGGACGCTGGCGATGATCGGACGTTTTGCCGGCTCGGCGATCATGACCCGGTTCTCGCCGCGCCTCCTGCTCACCCTGTTCGCGGTGGTCAACGTGGTGCTGCTGGCGCTGACCATGCTCGGCTCGGGCCACGTGTCGCTGTATTCGGTGGTGGCGGTGGGCCTGTTCAACTCGATCATGTTCCCGACCATCTTCGCGCTCAGCATCGAGCGCCTGGGTCCGCTGACCAACAAGGCCTCCAGCCTGTTGATCATGGCCATCGTGGGCGGCGCCGTGGTGCCGTACCTGCAGGGCGTGCTGGCCGACCATATCGGGCTGCAGCCGTCCTTCATCCTGCCGCTGGTCTGCTACGGCTACATCATTTTCTATGGCGTGTCGGGTTCGCGCCCGAGCGCCGCATTCCGCCAGGGAGCCTGAGGCCCGAATGAGCAAGATTGTCTGTTTCGGCGAAATTTTGATCGATCTACTTGCCCAGCCGCCGGCCACGCCGGACACCCCGCGCGCGTTTCTGCAGTACGCCGGCGGGGCGCCGGCCAACGTCGCCGTCGCGGCGGCACGCCTGGGGGCCGACACCCATTTCGCCGGCATGCTCGGCCAGGACATGTTCGGTGACTTCCTTGCCGAGAGCCTGGCCGACGCCGGCGTGGCCACCGACTGCATCGTGCGCACCGACGCAGCCAAGACCGCGCTGGCGTTCGTGGCCCTGGACGCACACGGCGAGCGCAGCTTCAGCTTCTACCGCCCGCCGGCGGCGGACCTGCTGTTCCGCAGCAGCCATTTCCATCCCAACTGTTTCGCCGGTACGCGCAGTTTCCATGTGTGTTCCAACAGCCTGACCGAAGCGGAGATCGCCGAAGCCACGCTGGACGGCATGCGCCGCGCGCGCGCCGCCGGTGCCATGGTCAGCATCGACCTCAACCTGCGCCCGGCGCTGTGGCCGGCGGGCGTGGACCCGCTGCCGCGGCTGTGGGAAGCGCTGCAGCTGGCCGAGCTGGTCAAGCTGTCGCGCGAGGAACTGGATTATCTGGCCGCCTTCC
>NZ_QAIW01000215.1:10585-17550 GCF_003061285.1 Stenotrophomonas sp. HMWF003
GCCAGGACCCGGCCGCCCTGACCGGGGCCATCCGCTTCGGTGCCGCCGTCGGTGCGCTGGCCGTGACCCGCAAGGGCGCGTTCGCCGCCATGCCCAGCCTTGATGAAGTCCACCAGCTGCTGCAGCAACAACAGGAAGACGCCGCATGACCACGCCGGTTCCGCCCACCCCCGATTTCCGTTCGCCTGCGTTCCTGCGCGCGCATATCGCGCAGACCATGGCCTTCTACCAGCCGCATGAGATCGACCCCGACGGCGGCTTCTTCCACTACTACCGTGACGATGGCAGCGTGTACGACACCCGCCATCGCCACCTGGTGAGCAGCACCCGCTTCGTGTTCAACCACGCGATGGCCTACCGCGAATTCGGCAAGCCCGAGGATCTGGCGGCGGTCGAGCACGGCCTGCGCTACCTGCGCCAGGTGCACCGCAATCCGGCCACCGGCGGCTACGCCTGGACCCTGCGTGATGGCGTGGTCGAAGACGCCACCAACCACTGCTACGGCGTGGCGTTCGTGCTGCTGGCCTACAGCTGCGCGTTGAAGGCGGGCATCAGTGACGCGCGCGGCTGGATGGACGAAACCTGGCAGCTGCTCGAGCTGCGCTTCTGGGAACCGTCGTTCGGCCTGTACAAGGACGAGGCAGACGCGCACTGGACCTTCAGCGACTACCGCGGCCAGAACGCCAACATGCACATGTGCGAAGCGATGCTGGCCGCCTTCGAAGCCAGCGGTGAACAGCGCTACCTGGAACGCGCGCTGCTGCTGGCCGACCACATGACCCGCCGCCAGGCCGCCCAGGCCGATGGGCTGGTGTGGGAGCACTACGACCGCCAGTGGCAGATCGACTGGGACTACAACCGCGACAACCCCCAGCACCTGTTCCGCCCGTGGGGCTTCCAGCCCGGCCACCAGACCGAGTGGGCCAAGCTGCTGCTGATCCTGGACCGCCACGTGCAGGCCGACTGGCTGGTGCCCACCGCCCGCCACCTGTTCGACGTGGCCGTGGCGCGCAGCTGGGATGCCGAGCGCGGTGGCCTGTACTACGGCTTCGCGCCGGACGGCAGCGTGTGCGACGACGACAAGTATTTCTGGGTACAGGCCGAGTCGCTGGCCACCGCTGCGCTGCTGGCCAAGCGGACCGGCGAGGCGCAGTACTGGGACTGGTACGACCGGCTGTGGGGCTATGCCTGGCAGCACATGATCGACCACCGTTACGGCGCCTGGTATCGCATCCTGGATGCGGACAACCGGTCCTACAGCGACGAGAAAAGCCCGGCCGGCAAGACCGATTACCACACCATGGGCGCGTGCTACGAAGTTCTCAACGTAGTGCGCTGAATCGGCAGCGCCGACCGTCGGCCGGCTGCCCAAATCCCGGTAGAGCCGACCGTTGGTCGGCTGCTCAAATCCCGGTAGAGCCGACCGTTGGTCGGCTGCTCCCCCACCCAGGCAGGTACCCATGCGCGCGCACCGCCGTTTCCATGTCGTTGCACCGGCCCGCTGGCTGTTGCTGGTTCTGCTGGCAGCATGGGCACTGCCCGTGGCGGCCGCCCCGTTGGCGGCGGACTGGTCATTCCGCCTGCTGCCCGGTGACGCGCGCGGTGCCGCGCACCCCGGCCTGCAGCAGTGGCGCCCGGCCCAGGTACCCGGGGCGGTGCATACCGACCTGCTGGCGCAGGGTCTGATTGCCGATCCCTACGTGGGCGCGCCCGAGGCGGACCTGCAGTGGATCGGGCTGGCCGATTGGGAATACCGCGCCCGCTTCGACGTGGACGCGGCCACGCTGGCGCGCGCACATGCCGAGCTGGCATTCGACGGCCTGGACACGTTCGCCACGGTGACTTTGAACGGCCAGCCGCTGCTGCAGGCCAACAACAGCCACCGCACCTGGCGCGCGCGGGTGGACGGCCGGTTGCGTGCCACCGGCAATGAGCTGCGCATCGTGCTGCGGTCCCCGATCAACACGCTGCTGCCGAGCGTCCAGGCGATGCCGCACAAGATCGCCGGCAACTACCCCTCGCCGTATGGCGACGAGCCCAAGGACGCGATGGTCGGCAACTTCGTGCGCAAGCCCGGCTACCACTTCGGCTGGGACTGGGGCCCGCGTTACGTGACGGCCGGTATCTGGCGTCCGGTGCAGCTGGACAGCTGGAACGGGCAGCGCCTGACCGACGTGGCCGTGCAGACCCGCGCGCTGGACGCCGCGCAGGCCGACCTGGCGATCACGGTGCAGGTGGACAGCGCCGCGCGTGGCACTGCCGCGGTGCGCGTGGAGGTCCTGGATCCGGAAGGGGTGTCGGTGGCCCGTATCGATCGTGACGCCCCGCTGCAGGCCGGCGGCAACGCCATTACCGTACCGGTCGCGTTGAAACAGCCGCGCCGCTGGTGGCCGGCCGGGCAGGGCGAGCAGGCACGCTATACCGTGCGGGCCACGCTGGCGCCGGGAGGTGAGGACACGCGCCACATCGAACGGCGCATCGGCCTGCGTACCGTGGAGCTGCGCCGTGAGGTGGACCGCCAGGGCGGGCAGGGCTTTGCGTTCGTCATCAACGGCGTGCCGATCTTCGCCAAGGGCGCCAACGTGATTCCGTTCGACATGTTCCCGGCCCGCGTGGACGCCGCGCGGATCCGCCGCGAACTCACCGCCGCGCGCGACGCCAACATGAACATGCTGCGCAACTGGGGCGGTGGGTACTACGAGGACGATGTGTTCTTCGACATCGCCGACGAACTGGGCCTGCTGGTCTGGCAGGACTTCATGTTCGGCGGCGGCATGCAGCCCGGCTATGATCCGGCGTTTCGCGCCAACGTGGTGGCCGAGGCGCGCGACAACGTGCGCCGGCTGCGCCACCACCCCAGCGTGGTGCTGTGGTGTGGCAACAACGAAGAAGAAACCGCCTGGAAGGATTGGGGCCACGGCCGTGACCTGACCGCTGCCGACCCGGCCTTCGCGGCGAAGGTATGGCAGGGCTACGTGGACCTGTTCGGCAACGACCTGCGCCAGGTGGTGGCCGACGAAGGTCTGGGCGTGCCGTACTGGTCCAGCTCGCCCAGCAACGACCTGGACGACAAGGCCAACGATTCCACTCGTGGCGACAAGCACTACTGGCAGGTGTGGGGCAACCCGGCGCTGCCGGTGACCGCGTACCTGCGCGAGACCCCGCGCTTCATGTCCGAATACGGCCTGCAGGCATGGCCGTCGCTGCGCACGCTGGAGGGCATCATTCCGGCCGCCGAGCAGCAGGTGGACAGCGCCACGGTACGCGCCCACCAGAAGTTCATGGCGGGCGAGGGCAACCAGCGCCTGATGAAGTACATCGAAGAGGAGTACGGCACGCCGCGCGATTTCCCGGCGTTCGTTTACCTCAGCCAGCTGATGCAGGCCGACGGCATCCAGCTGGCCGCGCTGCACCACCGCGCGTCGCGGCCGTACACCATGGGCTCGCTGTACTGGCAGCTCAACGACGTGTGGCCGGGCGCGTCGTGGTCCAGCATCGACTACGCAGGGCGCTGGAAGGCGCTGCATTTCCACGCCAGACGCTTCTTCGCCGACCAGGCGGTGGCAGCATTGCGCGACGACGGCGTGACCCGGGTCAGCCTGCTCAACGACCGCCAACAGGGCCTGCAGGCGACGTGGCGGATGCGGGTGATGGATCTCGATGGCGCGCTGCGCAGCGAGCAGCGGCACAACGTGGCGGTGCCGCCGTTGTCCGCGCTGGAGGTGGGCCGGTTCGCCGATGCGGACCTGTTGAAGGGCGCGGACCCCGCCCGCACCGTGGCGGTGGTGGAGCTGTTGGACGGCAAACGCCTGTTGTCGCGGCAGGTGGTGTACTTCGCACCGGCCAAGGCCGTGCTGCTGTCGCCGGCGACCATCGACAGTCAGCTGCGCGCCGACGGCGACGGGTACGTGTTGACGCTGCGCTCGCGCACGCTGGTGCGTGCGCTGTGGGTCGACTTCGACGGCCTGGATGCCACCCTGGACGACAACGCGCTGGACCTGGTGCCGGGCGAGGCGGTGACGATCCGGCTGCGCGCGGATGCCCACCTCGCATCGCTGCGGAAGGCGCTGAGGTTCACCTCGTTGGTCGATGTACTGTCCGTACGCTAGCGGCGGCGGCCTGCCTGCGTGTGGAATCGTGGAGTATTCTCCAACGTATCGTCGACCGGGCCACGCGCGTGTTTGCAGCAGACAGACGCATCATTCAGAGCAGGTGGCAGGCAGAAGCGTATCCCCGCGAGAATTCACTTGCGCTCGCGAATGGATTCTATTGCCTGTTCGAAGCGTCCGCGCAGTACCCGCAGCTGATGGAAAAGACATGGATTCCGGCGTCGGATGCGTGGCAGGCCGACGCCGATGGCTGCGAGGGGCTGGCAATCCTGAGTTCCGTCGCGCTGTCGGCAGACACGCGGATCACCTGCGGCGAGTGCTGCGCCGCAGGTGAAGATGGCTTCGTTGCGATGAGCGAGGCGGCAACCAATACGTTGATCTGGCTGCTGGTGCTGCGCCGAACGGACCCATTCGTCGGCGTGACCCTGGAGGAGGATGGCGTTCGCGCCACCTCGTCGCGCGGCACAACGGTCATCATCCCGTTGGACCGCCCGGATCGGCTCTCCATCGCCTGGGCATGAAGATGCCTGCTGGCTCTGCAGCCGTTCGCCTCGCAGTTACAGCGTGATCTGCTGGAAATTCTCGACGCGGTCGTGGCCGTGGGTGGCTTCGCCGCTGCGCGGCAGCGGGTAGTCGTCCAGGCGGTCGAGCAGGCGGGTCTGCAGGCCGGCTTCGCGTGCGGCATCCAGCTCTTCGACCACGTCGGACAGGAACACGATCTGGCCCGCCGGCACGCCGATCGCCTTGACGATGTGGCGGTAGCTGTCGGCCTCGCGCTTGCCGCCCACTTCGGTGTCGAACCAGCCCGACACCAGCCCGGTCAGGTCACCGGCCTCGCTGAAGCCGAAGAACTGCTTCTGGGCCGGCACCGAGCCGGACGAGTACACGTACAGCGGCTTGCCTTGGGCATGCCAGCCCTTCAGCACCGCGGCCACCTCCGGGTAGAAGTGCGCCTTGTAGTCGCCGTTGCGGTAGCCGCTTTCCCAGATCATGCCCTGCAGCGCCTTCAGGGCGGTGTGCTTGCGGTCCTGGTCGATCCAGCCCTGCAGCGTTTCCACGATCAGGCTGTCCTGGCACGCGCCGCCGATCTCCACGGCCACCGCGTCCAGCCAGCGGCGCACCTCCGGTTGCTGGCCATGGGCGGCGACGAACGCCGGCAGGGCCTTGCGCGCATACGGGAACAGCACGTTCTTGACGAACGAAATGCTGCTGGTGGTGCCCTCGATATCGGTGAGGATGACGGTCGGATGCGGCATGGATCAGTCGGCCTGGTGCTGTGCGGGGTGGTAACGCGGGAACTGCTGGGCGATGTCGCTGCCGGTGAAATGGCCCACCCAGCCGTCGGCTTCGGTGAAGAAGCGGATCGCCACGAAGCTGGGCTCTTCGCCCATGTCGAACCAGTGGGTGATGCCATCGGGCACGGCGATCAGGTCGTCCTTGACGCACTCGATCTCGTAGACCTTGCCGTCCAGGTGCAGCGTGAACAGGCCGGAGCCGGCCACGAAGAAGCGCACCTCGTCTTCCTTGTGGAAGTGTTCGTCGAGGAACTTCTTGCGCAGCTCGGCGCGGTTGGGGTTGTCCGGGGCAATCGAGGCCACGTCCACGCTCTTGAAGCCATGCTCGGCGACCAGCCGGTCGATGTCGGCCTTGTAGGCGGCGAACACCTCCTCCTGGCTCGCGCCGGGCGCGACCTCCTGGGTGGCCTGCCAGCGCTCGAAGGTGACGCCGATCTGCTTGAGTTCGGCGGCGATCGCCGCGCCATCGCGGCTGTCGAACAGCGGGGCGTCCGGGGCGGTGTCGTCAAAAATGCGGAGTCGGCTCATGGCGGCGGCAGCGAGGCGGAGAAAGGGGGAAGGAAAGGGTACCAGCGCAGCGCCGGGGAAGGGGCCGCACGCTGATGGTGAAGGGCGGAATACAGATTCCCTTCAGGAATCTGCATGGGCCCGTGGCAACCACGCGCCGGTAGTGCCGGCCGCTGGCCGGCTCCCATGAGCGTTGGGCGGTCCGGTAGTGCCGGCCGCTGGCCGGCTCCCTTGAACGTTGGACGATCCGGAGGAGCCGGCCAGCGGCCGGCACTACCGGGTCCGGAGGGGTCGTTGAGCCCGCCGGCGGTACCGTCGTGTCCGGAGATTGCGTGGAGCCCGCCGGCGGTACCGTTCAGCCGCGCAGTTTGCGCAGTTCCAGTTCGCAGTGGAACAGGAATTCGAAGGCTTCCAGGTGGCGGCGTGCTTCGGCCATGGTGCGGCCCCAGGCGTACAGGCCGTGGCCGTCGATCAGGTAGCCCCACAGGCATTGTGTGTCGAGCAGCGCGTCGACCTGGGCCGACAGCACGTCCATGTCCTGGGTGTTGGCGAACACCGGCACGTCGATGGCCATTTCGTGGGTGCTGTTGCCGTGGAAGGCCTTGAGCAGCTCGTAGCCTTCCAGGCGGATATGGCCCTGCGGCGCATACAGGCGCGAGGCGACGGTCTGCACGGGCGAGTGGGTGTGCAGTACGCAGCCGATTTCCGGGAACCGGCGATACAACTGGGTGTGCAGCAGGGTCTCGGCGGACGGCCGCAGCGGACGACCCACGGCCTTGCCGTCGAAGTCGACCACCATGATGTCGTCCTCCACCAGCCGGCCCTTGTCCTTGCCGGACACGGTGATCGCCGCATGGCGGTCATCCAGGCGATGGGAGAAGTTGCTGCTGGTCGCCGGCGTCCAGCCCGCCCGGGCCAGCTCACGCACGTTGTCGATCAGCACCTGGGCCAGCTCGCTCAAGCGCGCCGTATCGTAGGGGAAGGTGTTCATGGCTGGCATTTTAACGGGGTGGATCGTTAAAAGCAGGTACTACGTAGAGCCGTTTTCCTGGCT
>NZ_QAIW01000216.1:0-8737 GCF_003061285.1 Stenotrophomonas sp. HMWF003
CTGCCGTCGGCGGGCAGCGGCAGCGGGGCGTGGCGGTCCAGTACCGGCACCAGCCGTTGCTGCACGCGCGGGTATCGCCCCCACGATTGCCCGGCCTGCAGGCTCATATCGCGGCGAGCACGATGACCACGCCCAGGCCGATCACGATCTGGCTGACCCGGTCGGTGGCGGCGAACACGATGGGGTCATCGTGCATGTCGCCCCGGTGGGACACGATCCACATGCGGCTGATCCAGTACAGCAGGATCGGGCACAACAGCCACAACAGCTTGGGATGGCGGTACAGCTCCAGGCTTTCGGGGCTGTTGATGTACAGCGCGAACACCAGCACGCCGATGTACCCGGCGGCCGCGCCCAGCGACTGCACCAGTGGCAGGTCGGCCACCGAGTAGCCGCGGCCGATCGCCAGGTCCTTGCCCTCGGCCAGCGCGGCGGCCAGTTCGGTGTAACGCTTGAGCATGGCCAGGCTGAGGAACACGAACATCGAGAACGCCAGCAGCCAGAACGACAGCTCCGAGCCGATCGCCACGGTACCGCCGATGATGCGCACCGTGTACAACGCCGCCAGCAGCACCACGTCGATCATCACAATGCGCTTGAGCTTGAGCGAATAGCCCAGGGTCATCACGTAGTAGCACAACAGCACGGCGGCAAACGCCGGGCTGCACAGCAGCGCCAGCGCGAAGCCGACCACGGTCAGCAGCGGCGCCGCCAGCAGGCCGTGCAGCAGCGGCAGGCGACCGGCGGCGAAGGGCCGCTTGCGCTTGCGTGCGTGCATCCGGTCCGGGGTGAGGTCGAGCAGGTCGTTGAGCACGTACACGCCCGACGCGCATAGCCCGAACGCGAGGAACGCGGTGGCGGCATCAACCAGGGCGATCGGGTCCAGGAAGCGATGGGCGGTCAGCAGCGGCACCAGCACCAACAGGTTCTTCAACCACTGGTAGAGACGCAGCGCCTTGATCCAGGTGAGCAGGCCGCCGTTCTGGGCAGGCAGGTGGGCCAGCACTTCGGTATGACGCGCGGCATCACGTGCCAGCCGGTCGCCGTTGTTGACCACGATCGCACCGCCTGCGCGTTCCCACACCTGCAGGTCCACCCGGCCATTGCCCATGTAGTCGAACCCGCGTTCGCCGAAGCGTTCGGCCAGGGCGGCGCCCTTGTTGTGGCCGGACAGGTTGGTGTGACCGTCGCTGGCGATGACCTCCTCGAACAGGCCGAGGTGGTCGGCGATGGGCTGCACCAGCAGCTGGTCGGAGGCGGTGCACAGCACGCGCGGGCGCTGGGGGGTGGTGCGCAGGATCTCCAGCACGCGCTCGTCGTAGGGCAGCGTCTCGGCAGGCAACTGCACGCGCTGCGCCAGCTGGCGCTTCACGGCGGCCTTGCCGCCGAGCAGCCAGAACGGGATCAGGAACACGTACAACGGGTTTCGCGCCAGCAGGGCCAGCAGCGATTCGTAAAGGATGTCCGAGCGGAGCAGGGTGCCGTCAAGGTCGACGCACAGGGCGCGGGAGGACGCTGTCACGATAGAAGCGCCCGTGCCGGGTTCGAAATCGTATGCTGCATGGGCAAGGCCTGAGGGTCGAGGATCCACGGCGGATCATAAATGGATGATAAAGGATGCCGCCGGTAGAAACCGTGCAGCAGCGGGGTCAGGCTGGGGATCGGCGCTGCGCGCTCAGTTCCAGCGCCGCCATGGCCAGCATGCCCACCAGCACCGCCAGCCACAGGCTCACCAGCCGGATGCCGATGGCCACCGCAAGTGCGGTGTCGGGGCTGACGCCGTTGGCGCCGAGCATCAGCACGATGGCGGCCTCGGTCGTGCCGACGCCGCCAGGCACGAAGGACAGGGCACCGATCAGCATCGCCAGCGGGTAGATGCCCAGCGCCAGCGGCCAGGCCAGATCGATCCCCACGGACGCGCACAGCAGGGCAAAGGCCGCTGCTGTGAGCAGCCATGCCACGCCGCCCCAGGCGCTGGCCGGCAGCAGCAGGCGCAGGCGCAGCAGGGGCCCAAGGGCCACGGCGCCGTCCACCAGGAAGTGCCCGAGACGGCGGATCGGCGTGCCCGGCACCCTGTCGATCAGACCGCCCGCGGTCCGGGCAAGCCGCGGCCAACAGGCCAACGCCGCCAGACCCAGCAGGACGGCCAGGATGATGGCCACCAGCAGCCCGAACAGCGGGATCAGCGCCGCTGCGCCGATGGCCAGCACGGTGATGACCAGCAGGTCCAGCGCGCGCTCGAAGATGAACGTGGTCAGTGTGGTGCGGGCTGGAACGCCCTGCCAGGCGAAGTAGCGGATGCGCAGCAGTTCGCCGGCCTTGCCGGGTGAGGCTGTAAACGCAAAGCCGGCCAGATAGGCGGCAAAACCGAGGGCCCAGTGGGCAGGCGGGTGGCCTTGCGCCACCAGCACCGCGCGCCACCGTTGGTAGCGGGCAACATAGCTGGCCAGCACCAGCAGGGCACAGGCACCCAGCGGAGCGGCCAATTCAGCCAATCGCGACACGATGTTGCGGTCGCGATCGACGTACCACAACGCCAGCAGATACACGGCCGCGATGGCCGCGACCCAACCGGCAGCACGCCCCCGGCGGGCCGACGAGGCCGGCACCGGGGGCAGGCTGTGGCTCATTTACAGCGCCGCTTCCAGTTCCGGCAGCAGCGTGAACAGGTCACCCACCAGGCCGATGTCGGCGATTTCGAAGATCGGCGAATCCGGGTCCTTGTTGATGGCCACGATGGTGCCGGCATCCTTGATCCCGGTCAGGTGCTGGATGGCGCCGCTGATGCCGACGGCCACGTACAGCTCCGGCGAGATGATCTTGCCGGTCTGGCCCACCTGCAGGTCGCTGGGCACGTAGCCGGCATCCACGGCGGCGCGCGAGGCACCCACGGCGGCGCCGAGCTTGTCGGCCAGCTGGAAGATCACCTTGAAGTTCTCTTCCGAGCCCACGCCACGGCCACCGGAGACCACGCGCTTGGCGCTTTGCAGGTCCGGGCGGTCGGTGGCACCGGCGGCCAGGCCGATGAAGCGGGTGTGCGACGGCAGGGCCGCCTCCACGCTCGCCGCTTCAACCGCGGCGCTGCCGCCCTTGGACGCTTCCGGCCAGGACGCGGCACGCACGGTGGCGACCACGATCTGGTCGGCCGGGACCTCTACGGTGATGATCGCGTTGCCGGCGTAGATCGGGCGCTTGAAGGTGTGGCTGCCTTCGACGGTCATCAGGTCGGACACCTGGTTGACGCCGAGCAGGGCGGCCACGCACGGCATCAGGTCCTTGCCGAAGGTGGTCGACGGGCCGAACACGTGGGTGTAGCCGGTGGCCAGCGCGGCGATCTGCGGCGCCAGTACCTGGGCCAGTGCCTGTGCATTGGCCGGGTTGGCCACGGTCAGCACCTTGGCCACGCCCGCCAGCTGGGCGGCATCGGCGGCCACGGCGGCCGGGTCGGCGGCCAGCACCAGCACGTCGATGCTGGCACCGCTGATGGCGGCGGCTGCACTGACGGTCTTGGCGGTGGCGGCGTTGAGCTTGCCGTCATGGTGTTCGGCAACAACGAGGATCTTGGTCATTACAGCAACCCCTTCTGCTTGAGTGCGGCGACCAGTTCGGCCGCGTCCTTGACCATCACGCCCTTGCTGCGCTTGACCGGCGCGGCGTACTGGGTGGTCTTGAAGGTGTCGGCGGCCTCCACGCCGAGGTCGGCCAGCTGCAGGGTCTCCAGCGGCTTGGCCTTGGCCTTCATGATGTCCGGCAGCTTGATGAAGCGCGGCTCGTTCAGGCGCAGGTCGGTGGTGACCACGGCCGGCAGGTCCACTTCCAGCGTTTCCAGGCCGGCGTCGACTTCACGGGTGACCGTGGCCTTGCCGTCGGCGATGTCCAGCTTGCTGGCGAAGGTCGCCTGCGGGCGGCCCCACAGCGTGGCCAGCATCTGGCCGGTCTGGTTGGCGTCGTCGTCGATGGCCTGCTTGCCCAGGATCACCAGGTCCGGCTGTTCCTTCTCGACCAGCTTGAGCAGGGTGCGCGCGGCGGTGAGCGGCTGGATGGCCTGGTCGGTGACCACGTGGATGGCGCGGTTGGCGCCCATGGCAAGGCCGTTGCGCAGGTGCGCCTGGGCATCGGCGGGGGCGATGGTGGCCACCACGACTTCGGTGGCGATGCCCTTGTCGCGCAGACGCAGCGCTTCTTCCAGCGCGATTTCGTCAAAGGGGTTGGGCGACAGCTTGACGCCGTCGGTGACCACGCCGGAACCGTCCGGCTTGACCTGAATGCGGACGTTGTAGTCCACCACGCGCTTGTACGCGACGAGGATTTTCATCTGGTGCGGAATCCTTGAATAACGGGGGAACGTCCGGCCCTGGAAACAGCAACCGGTTCGGGGGTGGGACCCGGATTCTAACTGGCTGGAGGCAACCATGCGAATGCGTATGGTGATGCTGCGGTGCCGCACGAAACGTGACGTAGTCCGTGCCGTTCACGTGCTGCAGGCAGTCGTGAAGACGGCTGCAATGTATCCTGTGGCGCTGAATTGGACGCCCGTTGGCGCCTCCCATGCACACATAACAGGAGAACAGGTAGTGCCCACATGGCTTGTCACCGGCGGAGCCGGATTCATTGGCGGTAACTTTGTCCTCGAAGCGGTCGCCAAGGGCGTGCGGGTAATCAACCTGGATGCGCTGACTTACGCGGGCAACCTGAAGACCCTGGCCCCGCTGGAGGGCAACCCGGACCACGTGTTCGTGCACGGCGACATCGGCGACCACTCCCTGGTGGCGCGCCTGCTGGCCGAACACCAGCCCGATGCGGTGGTGAACTTCGCCGCCGAGAGCCACGTCGACCGTTCCATCGACGGCCCCGGTGCGTTCATCCAGACCAACGTGGTCGGCACCCTGGCCCTGCTGGAATCGGTGCGCGACTACTGGAAGGCGCTGCCGGCCGACAAGGGCGCGGCGTTCCGCTTCCTGCACGTGTCCACCGACGAGGTGTACGGCACGCTGGGCGAAACCGGCAAGTTCACCGAAACGACCCCGTTCGCGCCCAACTCGCCGTACTCGGCGTCCAAGGCGGCCTCGGACCACCTGGTGCGCGCGTTCCACCACACCTACGGGCTGCCGGTGCTGACCACCAACTGCTCCAACAACTACGGTCCGTACCACTTCCCCGAGAAGCTGATCCCGCTGGTGATCGCCAAGGCCCTGGCCGGCGAACCGCTGCCGGTGTACGGCGATGGCAAGCAGGTGCGCGACTGGCTGTTCGTGTCCGACCACTGCGAGGCGATCCGCACCGTGCTGGCCAAGGGCCAGGTGGGCGAGACCTACAACGTGGGCGGCAACTCGGAGAAGGAGAACATCGAAGTGGTGCACGCGATCTGCGCGCTGCTCGATGCCCGCCGCCCGCGTGAGGATGGCCAGCCGCGCAGCAGCCAGATCACCTACGTCGCCGACCGTCCGGGGCATGACCGCCGCTACGCGATCGATGCCAGCAAGTTGAAGGATCAGCTGGGCTGGGAGCCGAAGTACACCTTCGAGCAGGGCATCGGCTTCACGGTCGACTGGTACCTGGACAACCAGGAATGGGTGAACGGCGTGCTTGACGGCAGCTACCGCCTGCAGCGCATCGGCACCGCCGCCTGAGCGGCGGCCATCCACAGACAGAGGACCACCGCATGACTCAACGCAAGGGCATCATCCTGGCGGGCGGCTCGGGCACGCGCCTGTACCCGATCACCAAAGGCGTCAGCAAGCAGCTGTTGCCGGTCTACGACAAGCCGATGATCTACTACCCGCTCAGCGTGCTGATGCTGGCGGGCATCCGCGATGTACTGATCATCAACACCCCGCATGAGCAGGCGCTGTTCCAGGCCCTGCTGGGCGACGGTTCGCAGTGGGGCATGAACATCGAGTACGCCGTGCAGCCGAGCCCGGACGGGCTGGCGCAGGCCTACCTGATCGGCCGCGACTTCGTCGACGGCAAGCCGAGCTGCCTGGTGCTGGGCGACAACATCTTCCACGGCCATGGCCTGCGCGAAGTGCTGCGCAACGCCGACCAGCGTGACACCGGCGCCACCGTGTTCGGCTACTGGGTCAACGATCCCGAGCGCTACGGCGTGGCCGAGTTCGACAAGGCCGGCAAGGTCATCGACCTGGTCGAGAAGCCCGAAAAGCCGCGCTCGAACTACGCCGTGACCGGCCTGTACTTCTACGACGGCAACGCCAGCCACCACGCCGCCGAACTGAAGCCGTCGCCACGTGGCGAACTGGAAATCACCGACCTCAACCAGCGCTACCTGCGCGAGGGCAACCTGCATCTGGAAGCGCTGGGCCGCGGCTATGCGTGGCTGGACACCGGCACCCACCAGTCGTTGCTGGAGGCGTCCAACTTCATCGAGACCATCCAGACCCGTCAGGGCCTGCAGGTGTGCTGCCCGGAAGAAATCGCCTTCGGCCAGGGCTGGATCAACGCCGAGCAGCTGGAAGCGCTGGCGGCACCGCTGATCAAGAACGGCTACGGCCAATACCTGCACACCCTGGCGGTACGAGGAGTTGTTCCGTGAAAATCATTGAAACCAAACTGCCCGGTTGCGTGGTGATCGAACCGGCGGTGTTCGGCGACGAGCGCGGCTTCTTCTTCGAAACCTGGAACGCCGAGCGTTTCGGCCAGCATGGCCTGCCCACGAAGTTCGTGCAGAGCAACGTGTCCACCTCGGCCAAGGGCGTGCTGCGTGGCCTGCATTACCAGTGGCCGCGGCCGCAGGGCAAGCTGGTCAGCGTGCTGGAAGGCGAGGTCTACGACGTGGCCGTGGACATCCGCCGCGGCTCGCCGACCTTCGGCCAGTGGGAAGCGGTGGTGTTGAGCGCCGACAACAAGAAGCAGTTCTGGATTCCGGAAGGGTTCGCGCACGGTTTCGCCGTGCTCAGCGAGCGTGCGGTCTTCAGCTACCTGTGCACCGAGGTGTACCTGAAGGACTTCGACGCCGGCGTGCGCTGGAACGATGCCGACGTCGCCGTGGACTGGCCGATCAGTGGCCCGACCCTGTCGGCCAAGGACGAAGCAGCCCCGTTCCTGAAGGACATTGCCGACGACCGCCTGCCGGTGTTCCAGCCGTGACCGTGCTGCTGTTCGGCGGCAACGGTCAGCTGGGCCAGGAACTGCGGCGCGCGCTGGCGCCGCTTGGCGAGGTGGTCGTGACCACCCGCAGTGGCACGCTGCCCGATGGCAGTGCCTGCGAAGTGGCCGACTTCAACGCGCCCGCGTCGTTGACGGCACTGCTCGACCGGGTTCGCCCCGACGTGGTGGTCAATGCCGCCGCCTACACCGCGGTGGACCGCGCCGAGGACGACCGCGATGCCGCCTGGCGCGCCAATGCCGAAGCCCCGGGCGTGATTGCACGCTGGTGCGCGGCGGCCGGCGTGCCGCTGGTGCATTACTCCACCGACTACGTCTTCGACGGCCAGGGCAGCCGCCCGTACCGCGAAGAGGATGCCACCGCACCGCTCGGTGCCTACGGTGGCAGCAAGCTGGACGGCGAGGAGGCGATCCGCGCCGCCGGTGGGCGTCACCTGATCTTCCGCACGGCGTGGGTGTACGCCTCGCACAGCGCCAACTTCCTGCGCACCATGCTGCGTGTGGGGGCCGAGCGCGATGTGCTGCGCGTGGTCGCCGACCAGGTCGGCACGCCGACCCCGGCGGCGCTGATTGCCGATGTCACCGCCCAGGCGCTGCAGCATCCCGGTGGCCTGTCCGGCACATGGCACCTGACCGCGAACGGGGAAACCAGCTGGCACGGGTTTGCCGAGGCGATCTTCGCCGAGGCGGTGGCGGCGGGAAAACTGGCGCGCGCGCCGAAGGTCGAGGCGATCACCACCGCCGAGTACCCGACCCCGGCCAGGCGCCCGGCCTATTCGGGCCTGGACGTGACCCGGCTGGAGTCGGATTTCGGCATTGCCCTGCCCAGCTGGCAGGAGGGCCTGAAGCGGGTCATCGCCGAGCTGTAACGGCGCGCCGCGTCCGGATGCAAAAAAAACCCGGCCTTGGCCGGGTTTTTTCTGTCTGCGGCGTGCCGGTCAGGCGCGGCCGTAGGTGTCCTCGAAGCGCACGATATCGTCCTCGCCGAGGTAACTGCCCGACTGCACTTCGATCAGCTCCAGCGGCAGCTTGCCCGGGTTCTTCAACCGGTGGGTGACGCCCAGCGGAATGTAGGTGCTCTGGTTTTCCGTCAGCAGCAGCACGTCATCGCCGCGGGTGACTTCGGCCGTGCCGCTGACCACGATCCAGTGCTCGGCGCGGTGGTGGTGCATCTGCAGGCTGAGCGTGGCGCCGGGCTTGACGGTGATGCGCTTGACCTGGAAACGCTCACCGTGGTCGATGGAATCGTAGGCGCCCCACGGGCGGTACACCTTGCGATGCCAGGTCGCCTCGGGGCGACCTTCGGCCTTGATCCGTGCGACCACCTGTTTGATTTCCTGCATGCGGTCGCTCTTGCCGACCATGACCGCGTCATCGGTCTCCACCACGATCACATCCTCCAGGCCGACCAGCGCGATCAGGCGTTCGCCGTAGGCATAGGTGTTGTGGCAGTCGATCGCGATGACGTCGCCGTGGTGCGCGTTGCCATCGGCATCCTGCGCCGACACGTCGCGCAGTGCCGTCCACGAGCCGACGTCGTTCCAGCCGGCATCCAGTGCCACCACCACGGCATCGGCGGTCTTTTCCATCACCGCGTAGTCGATCGAATCCGACG
>NZ_QAIW01000216.1:8754-12355 GCF_003061285.1 Stenotrophomonas sp. HMWF003
GAACCGTTCCAGCTCGGCCAGGTAGCGCGAGGCCTTGAACAGGAACATGCCGCTGTTCCAGAAGTACTCGCCCGACTGCACGTACTGCTGGGCAGTCTCGGCATCGGGCTTTTCGACGAAGCGATCCACCGGGCGCACGTCGCCCTGGGCACCGGCCTTGATGTAGCCATAGCCGATTTCCGGGCCGGTCGGCACGATCCCGAAGGTGACCAGCTTGCCTTCGCGCGCGGCCGGCAGGGCGCGCAGCACGGCGGCGCGGAACGCGGCTTCATCGGCGATGACGTGGTCCGACGGCAGCACCAGCAGTACGGCATCGTCACCGTCCCGGGTGGCCTCCAGCGCTGCCACGGCGATGGCCGGTGCGGTGTTGCGGCCGACCGGCTCCAGCAGGATCGCCTGCGGCTGTACGCCCAGTTGCTGCAGCTGCTCGGCAGCCACGAACCGGTGTTCTTCGTTGGCCACGACCAGCGGCGCACGGCCGGCGATCGGCGCAACGCGCTGCCAGGTGGCCTGCAGCATGGTCTGCTCCCCAGCCAGCGCAAGGAACTGCTTGGGGTAGGCTTCGCGGGACAGCGGCCACAGCCGGGTGCCGGAGCCGCCGGAGAGAATGACGGGCAGAATATCGTTCATCGGGCCTTCTCAGGATGCCTTGAGCAGCTGGGAAATTTCATCGGTGCGCTGCTGCAGCAACGCCGCATCGCCACGGGTTTCAACATTCAGGCGCAGCAGCGGTTCGGTGTTGGAGCTGCGCAGGTTGAAGCGCCAGGTGCCGAAATCGGCGCTGATGCCATCGGTATGGTCCAGCGCGGGCGACTGCGCGGCGTAGTGGTCCATCACCCGCGCAACGGCGGCCTTGGCATCGGTCACCTTGAAGTTGATCTCGCCGCTGCACGGGAACTTGGCCATGCGCGCCTCGACCAGATCGGCCAGCGAGCGCCCGGACTCGGACACCAGCGCACCGATCAGCAGCCACGGAATCATGCCGGAGTCGGCGTAGGCGAATTCGCGGAAGTAATGGTGCGCGCTCATTTCGCCGCCGTAGACGGCGTTCTCGCTGCGCATCTTTTCCTTGATGAAGGCGTGCCCGCTCTTGCACAGCACCGGCTGGCCGCCGGCGGCTTCCACCATTTCCACCGTGTTCCAGGTCAGGCGCGGGTCGTGCACGATCTTGCCACCCGGCTGGCGTGCCAGGATCGCCTGCGCGAGCAGGCCGACCAGGTAGTAGCCCTCGATGAAGCGGCCGTTGTGGTCGAAGAAGAAGCAGCGGTCGAAGTCGCCGTCCCAGGCAATGCCGAAATCCGCGCCGTGTTCGCGCACGGCCTGCGCGGTCAGTTCGCGGTTTTCCGGCAGCAGCGGGTTGGGGATGCCGTTGGGGAAGCTGCCATCGGGTTCGTGGCAGATGCGGATGAATTCAAACGGCAGGTGCGGGGCGAGCAGGTCGACGATGGTGCCGGCGCCGCCATTGCCCGCATTGACCACCAGCTTCAGCGGCTTGAGCGCGGCACGGTCGATGTAGCTGAGCAGGTGCTCGATGTAGGCGCCCTTGTCCGGGTGCGACTGCAGGCCACCGGTGGCGGCGGCCGCAACGCCGGTGTCGGCTTCCACGGCATCGGAGATCGCCAGCAGGCCGGTGTCCGAACTGATCGGGCGGGCCTGCTCCTTGACCAGCTTCATGCCGTTGTAGTCCATCGGGTTGTGGCTGGCGGTGACCATCACGCCGCCGGCGGCGTTGAGGTGGTCCACCTGGAAATAGACTTCCTCGGTGCCACACAGGCCGATGTCCAGCACGTCGCGGCCGGCGCCTCGCAGACCGGCGGTGAGTGCGTCCTGCAGCGCTGCGCTGGTCAGACGCACGTCGTGTCCCACCACCACGGTACCGGGGGCAAGCTGATCGGCCAGGGCCACGCCGATGCGGCGGGCCAGGTCTTCGTTCAGCTCGTCCGGCACCCGGCCGCGGATGTCATATGCCTTGAATGCGGGGAGGGTCATCGATTCAATCCTTGAGACAGTCAGCTGGCTAGTTTAGCCGCTGCCATGTATGGGAATCGTTTTCATGCCCTGTCGCGGGTAAACGCTGCTTCAGGCGCGGCGGGAAACCCGGGCGTACTGGCTACAATGCCCCCTTACATCAACGAGGTGAGGGCGTAGATGAGCAAGTCCCCAGAGACGGCCGGCCGGCGCAGCAAGCGCTATGCCAGCGCCGCCGAGGCGCTGCACGGCGTGGTTGCCGATGGCCAGACGCTGGCGGTGGGTGGTTTCGGCCTGTGCGGCATCCCCGAGGCGCTGATCGCCGCGCTGCGCGACAGTGCGGTCAAGGGCCTGACCGTGATTTCCAACAATGCCGGCGTCGATGGCTTCGGCCTGGGCCAGCTGCTGGAAACCCGCCAGATCCAGAAGATGATTTCGTCCTACGTGGGCGAGAACAAGGAATTCGAACGGCAGTTCCTGGCCGGCGAGCTGGAGCTGGAGTTCAACCCGCAGGGCACCCTGGCCGAGCGCCTGCGCGCCGGCGGTGCCGGCATCCCGGCCTTCTTCACCGCCACCGGCTACGGCACGGTAGTGGCCGAAGGCAAGGAAACCCGCGAATTCGACGGCAAGCACTTCGTGCTGGAAACCGCGCTGCGCGCCGACGTGGCCCTGGTCAAGGCGTGGAAGGCCGACGAGGCCGGCAACCTGGTGTTCCGCAAGACCGCGCGCAACTTCAACCCGGCCTGCGCCATGGCCGGCAAGGTGTGCATCGTCGAGGTCGAAGAGGTGGTGCCGCTGGGCAGCATCGACCCCGACCAGGTGCACCTGCCGGGCATCTACGTGCACCGCATCGTGCACAACCCCACGCCTGAAAAGCGTATTGAACAGCGCACCGTCCGCGCGGAGGGCAACTGACATGGCTTGGACCCGCGATGAAATGGCCGCGCGCGCTGCGCGTGAGCTTACCGATGGCGCCTACGTCAACCTGGGCATCGGCCTGCCGACCCTGGTGGCCAACCACATTCCCGAGGGCGTGGATGTGTGGCTGCAGTCGGAGAACGGCCTGCTCGGGATCGGCCCGTTCCCGACCGATGCCGAGGTCGATGCCGACCTGATCAACGCCGGCAAGCAGACCGTTACCGCGCGTGCCGGCGCCAGCTATTTCGGCAGCCACGACAGCTTCGCGATGATCCGCGGCGGCCACATCAACCTGGCCATCCTGGGCGCGATGCAGGTGACGGCCAGCGGCGACCTCGCCAACTGGATGGTGCCGGGCAAGATGGTCAAGGGCATGGGCGGGGCGATGGACCTGGTGGCCGGCGTGCAGCGCGTGGTGGTGCTGATGGAGCACACCGCCAAGAACGGCGAACACAAGATCCTGCCCGCGTGCACGCTGCCGTTGACCGGCGTGGGCGTGGTCGACCGCATCATCACCGACCTGGCCGTGTTCGACGTGACCGACACCGGTCTGGTGCTGGTTGAAGCCGCGCCGGGCGTGGGCATCGACGAGCTGAAGGAAAAGACCGGCGTGGCCTTCGGCCAGGCCTGACCCGGCGTGCCGGGGTGCCCGTGCAAGCGGGCGCTCCGGCCACCCACGAGGACCGCATGGACCTGCATCTGCGCGACGCCGACG
>NZ_QAIW01000216.1:12368-17951 GCF_003061285.1 Stenotrophomonas sp. HMWF003
GCTGGCACCGCCACTGGCTGGCGGCTGCCGACGCCGATGCCCTGCAGCGCACGCTGCGCGAACAGGTGCCGTGGGAGGTGCATCGCATCCGCATGTTCGGCCGCCAGGTGGACTCGCCGCGGCTGAGCTGCTGGATGGGCGACCCGGCGGCGCGTTACCGCTATTCGGGCACCGACTTCGTGCCGGCCCCGTGGCATCCGGCGCTGCTGCCACTGCGCGAGCGGTTGGCGGCGTTCTGCACCGCGCCGTTCAACAGCGTGCTGCTCAACCGCTACCGCGACGGTGACGACGGCATGGGCTGGCACAGCGACAACGAACCCGAGCTGGGCCCTGCACCGCTGATCGCCTCGCTGAGCCTGGGCGCCGAACGCCGCTTCGCGCTGCGCCGTCGCGACGACCATGCGAAGAAGGCCGAAGTGGTGCTTGGCCACGGCGACCTGCTGCTGATGGGCGGTGCCACCCAGCGCCATTACCAGCACGCGCTGCCGAAAAGCACCCGGCCGCTGGCCGAGCGCATCAACCTTACTTTCCGCTGGATTGACGCAGCCGGGTCGGCGTGACCTGCGCCTGCTGGTAATCGGCCTGGCCGCTCACCAGCGTCCAGCCCACCACCTCGGACGTCGTGGCCTGCAGGCCCTGTTCGAACGCGCGGGCGACATCGGCAGTGGCGGTGCTGGGCACCGGCTGCTCCTGGCGGAAGGTGCGGTCGGCGACCACGCGCTGGTCCACCACGTGGATCAGCTTGGCGTTCACTTCAATCAGCGCCGTCGGCGTGGCCTGGCCGCGGTAATCGGCCTCGAAGCGGCGCACGTCCAGGGCCAGCTTGTAGTCGGCGCGGATGCCGGTGGTGGCGCGGGCCACCCCGTTGATGCGGCCGGAATCCTCGAAGCCGCGCACCAGGGCATCGTCCAGCATGTCGGTCGCCGGCTGCGCCCAGCTCACGCCCTTGTACACCTCCAGCTCGGAGGGCGAGGGGCGCACGTTGATGCGCGGGCTGTCGACCACGCGTGCCGCGCTGGGCTTGACCAGCACCAGCTGCCAGTCGACCTTCGGCCAGCCGGGGTCGGCCTGGATGCGCACGATCGGCGAATAGATGGTGACTGCGCTGCGTTCGTTGCTGCCCAGCAGCGAACAGCCGCCCAGCAGGGCGAGCATCGCCGCCGGCAACAGGATCCGGGTGAGAGTCGGGCGGCTCATTTGGGTTCGAACTCCTTGGGCGCGTCACGGCCCAGCAGATAGCGTGCCGGGTTGTTGTCGAGGCGGTCGCTGACCCGGCGCAGGTCGCGGATCAGCCCGCGCAGCTCGGTCAGGGTCGGGCCAAGCTGGGCCAGGCCATCGTTGGCGAAGCTGTTGATCGCGGCGCGGTTCTCGCCGAGGATCGAATCGGCATTGCCGGCGGCCGAATCCAGCTTGCTCAGGGTGGTTTCCAGCTTGTCCAGGATCGGCGGCAGCTGCTGGACCAGGTTCTTGTCCAGGCGCTGGATGGTGCCGTTGGTGCTCTTGAGGGTCACATCCAGGCTGCGCGCGGCGTCGCGCGCGCTGAGCAGCAGCGCCTGGGTGCCCTGGTCGCGGTCGGCCAGGCCGCCGCTGATGGTTTCCAGGTTGGCCAGGGTGGCGTTGATGCTGGCCACGTTGCGGTCGCTCAGCACCTGATCCATGCGCTCGACGATGCGGTTGGCGACGTCGGTGATGTTCTGCAATGCCGACGGTGTGGTCGGGATGATCGGCGCCGGGTCCTTGTTGACCGCGGTCAGCGCAGCAGCCTGCGGGGTGCCGCCGCTGAGCTGGATGATCGACGGGCCGGTCAGGCTGGTGATGGCCAGCTTGGCGCGGGTGTCGGTCTTGATCGGGGTGTTGGAGTTCAGGCGGATGCGCGCCACCACCTGGCGCGGGTCGTCCGGCACCAGGTTCAGTTCGGTGATCGAGCCGACCGCGATGCCGTTGTACTGCACCGGGCTGCCGACCGTCAGGCCGGTGACGGCCTCGCGGAAGACCACCCGGTATTCGGTCCAGGTGCGGTCGGAGGAGTACTTGGCTGCCCACAGGCCGAAGGCCAGCAGCGCCAGTCCCACCACCAGGGTGAAGGCGCCGATCAGGACGTAATTGGCTTTGGTTTCCATGGCTTACTCGATCTCGTTCTTTGCGCTTCGCGCCGCGCGGGCGCGGGGTCCGTGGAAATACTCCTGGATCCACGGGTGGTCCAGCTGTTCGATCTCGTGCAGCGGTGCGTTGGCGATGACCTTCTTGTCAGCCAGCACCGCCACCCGGTCACAGATGGCATACAGCGTGTCCAGATCGTGTGTGATCAGGAAGACGGTCAGGCCCAGCGCTTCCTGCAGGGTCTTGATGAGCCGGTCGAAGGCGGCCGCGCCGATCGGGTCCAGGCCGGCGGTGGGCTCGTCCAGGAACAGCAGCGGCGGATCCAGCGCCAGCGCACGGGCCAGGCCGGCGCGCTTGCGCATGCCGCCGGACAACTGCGAGGGCAGCTTGTTGATCGCATCGGCCGGCAGCCCGGCCAGCTTCACCTTGAGCAGGGCCAGTTCGTAGTGCCAGCGCTCGGGCAGTTCGCGGTGGTGTTCCTTCAGCGGCACCTGCACGTTCTCGCCCACGGTCAGCGACGAGAACAGCGCGCCGTCCTGGAACAGCACGCCGGTATTGCGTTCGATGTGCAGGCGGCTGGCCGGGTCGCTGGAGCGTGCATCCACGCCCAGCACCTCGATCTGGCCATCGTCGGGTTCGCGCAGGCCGAGGATGCTGCGCATCAGCACCGACTTGCCGGTACCCGAACCGCCCACCACGCCCAGGATTTCACCGCGGCGCACGTCCAGGTCGACGCCGTCGTGCACCAGCTGCGCACCGAAACGATTGACCAGCCCGCGCACGCGGATCACCAGGTCGGGATCGGCGCTGTCGGGTGCGCTGCGGTCTGCGGCAGGGGCGGTGTCGGTGGTCATGCGGTTACCAGCCCATCTTCATGAACCACAGCGCGGCGAACGCGTCGAGGATGATCACCAGCGAAATGGCCTGGACCACGCTGGAGGTGGTGCGCTCACCGACCGACTGCGCGGTACCCTCCACCTTGAGGCCTTCCAGGCAGCCGATCAGGCCGATCACCAGCGCGAACACCGGCGCCTTGGACAGGCCCACCAGCATGTTGCGCACTTCCATGGTCTCGTACATGCGCGCGATGTACATCTGCGGCGGGATGCCAAGGTCGAACGCGCCCACGGTGACGCCCCCGGCGAGGCCGGCCATCATCGCGATGAAGGTCAGCAGCGGCAGGGTGATCAGCAGCGCGACCAGCCGCGGCAGCACCAGCAGGTCGATCGGATCCAGGCCGAGGGTTTTCATCGCATCGATTTCTTCGCGGGCCTTCATCGCGCCGATCTGTGCGGTGAAGGCACTGGCGGTGCGGCCGGCCAGCACGATGGCGGTGAGCAGCACGGCGAATTCGCGCAGGAAGGCGATGCTGACCAGCTCGACCACGTAAATCTCGGCGCCGAAGTCGCGCAGGATGGTCGACCCGAGGAAGGCGATGACGGCGCCCACGAGGTAGGACAGCAGGGCCACCAGCGGCACGGCGTCCAGCCCGACCTGTTCCATCTGGGCGACGGTGGCGGTGAGCCGGAAACGGCGCGGTTCCTTGATCAGGCGCGCGCCCTTGACCAGGTTCTCGCCGAGGAAGCTGGCCAGTGCCACGATGTTGTGGCCCATGCCGTGCACGCTGACGCCGAGGCGTTCCAGCGCGGCCAGGACGCCGAAGTCGCGCTTGGGCCTTGGGCGGTCGTCGGCCACTTCTTCGATGGTGCACACCAGCGCGCGGTGTTCTTCGCGGAAGGCGAGAGCATCCTCGCCCAGGTCGGCACGCCGCGCCACGCGCAGGACCTGCAGCACGCCGGCGGAGTCGAGCACGGTGATGCCGCTGGCGTCGATGCCGGTGAGCGTGTCAGGAATGCCGCGCAGCACTTCGGCCGCGGCCAGCGCGGTATGCAGGGTCCAGTGGCCGGACAACCGGACCAGGCCGGGGTCCTGCGCATCCTGTTCGAGATGGGGGGCGTGTGTGTGCGTCATGGGCGTCCTGCCGCGCAGCATACCTTGTCCGTGTAGACGGCAAGTGTGTGGCAGGCAACATGAATGTTCAGCCGGGCAGGCTTCGGGTAATACTACGAAACATGTCCGCCGATACCGCCACCATCGTTACCCCCCAGGCCACCTACGCGCAGCGCGTGGCATTCGTATCGGAAATGGCCGGGCGCCTGCACAGCTATGGCACCACGGCGCAGCGGCTGGAGGCGGCGGTGGTCGCGCTGGCGCAGCGGCTGGACCTGGATTGCGAGCCGTGGTCGAACCCGACCGGGCTGATCCTGAGTTTCAGCGACCCGACCAAGGCGATCGGTTCGTCGGACATCACGCGGGTGATCCGGCTGGCGCCGGGCGAAAACGACCTGCATAAACTGAGCATCGCCGACCAGATCACCGATGCGGTGGCCAATGGCGGGATGAGCATCGCGCAGGGCCACACGGTGCTGCGGCAGCTGGACAAGGACCCGGGCCGGCGCGGCAAAATCCGGATGATCCTGTCCTACAGTCTGGGTGCGGCGGGCGTGGCAGGCTTGTGGAAGCTGCCGTGGCTGGATATCGCCACGGCGGGGATGATCGGGTTGTTGATCGGGCTGATGACGCTGTACACCGACCGCCGGCCGGCCAGCCGGGAGGCGAGCGAGGCATTGGCGGCGCTGCTGGCGGGTACGGTGGCGGCGCTGGTAGCGTCGTTCCTGGGGCCGTTGAATCTCAATACGGTGATCATTGCGTCGTTGGTGGTGATGCTGCCGGGGATGTCGCTGACCAATGCGGTGAACGAGCTGGCGAGCCAGCATTGGGTTTCGGGGACGGCGCGGTTTGCCGGTGCGATCACGACGATCCTGAAACTGACGGTGGGCGCGGTGATCGCGGTGACGCTGTCGGGGATCATCGGGTTGGACCCGCAGGTGCGGGCATCGCGGCCGCAGGCAGACTGGGTGGAATGGAGCGCGCTGCTGGTGGCGGCGTTCGCGTTCGCGATGCTGTTCAAGGCCAATCGCCGCGATTATCCGTGGGTGATGGCGGCTTCTGTTGCCGGGTATGCGATTTCAAAATTCGCGGGGCAGGCATGGGGGTTGCCGGCGGGTATTTTCATGTCGGCAATGGTGATGACGGCGGCAGGCAATCTGTTTGGTCGCTGGGTGCAGCGGCCGGGCGCGATCATCCGGTTGCCGGGCATCATCATGCTGGTGCCGGGCAGTACCAGTCTGCGCGGGGTGCTGACGCTGGTGCAGCAGCAGGACATGAGCGCGGGGCAGACGGTGCTGATGACGGTGCTCAATGTGGTGATGGCGCTGGTGGCCGGGCTGCTGTTTGGCAACCTGCTGGTGCCGGCGCGGAAGAATCTCTGACCGATTGGGTCTAGATCCAGGTCCAAGTCCAAGTCCAAGTCCAAAACCTTATAGCCTCCTGCATCGTGCTGGGCCGGGGGCTGTGGGTTCCCGGGACACGCCGCAAGTACGTCCGTGTAGGCTCCGTCGGCGCATCCATGCGCCTCAGGGT
>NZ_QAIW01000217.1:0-2985 GCF_003061285.1 Stenotrophomonas sp. HMWF003
CGTCGGCAGACAACCAGGCGCGGCCCCACGCCCCTGGTTGAGCCGGCCGCACCGCTCAATGGCCGCTGGGCGTCCACCATCGCCCAGCACCTGCGCGATACCTTGCAGCACACCGAGCGCAACCTGCACGCGTTGCTGCTGGTGGCCGATGCCGAAGCCATGCGCCGCTACCAGCGCGCTTTTGTCAGGGACGGGGCGCTGCACAGTGCGATGGTCGGCCCTGGGAACGGCCGGGCCAGCGCGGCGCAGCACCCCGCGCAACTGCTGATTGCCAGCGACCCGCACACGCTGCCCTACCTGGATGCGCGGTTGGTGCTGGTGTATCTGGACACGGCGTTGGACAGCACTGGGTTGGCCCGCGTACTCACCCTGCTCAGCCGCCCGCACCCGCACAAACACTGCGCGTGGCTGGTGCACCTGCCGGGTGTGCCGGCGCCCTGGCAGCACCGCGTGGCAGATGCCTGGGACCCATTGCCGTTGCAGCAGGTGCAGGCCGGGTTGCCGCGCGAGCACCGTCGTTTGCGGGCGTTGTTGCCGGCCACCGGCAACGTGGATTTTCACGCCTGCCGCGAGCACCTGGGGCCGCGGTGGAGCATGGACGCCCACGGCCATGAGCGCGACCTGCACCGCCTGCGCCGACGTTGCCTGCACCAGCGCGTGACGGGCTTTGGGCAGCAGTTGCAGGCAGCGATGCTGGCGCTGCCCGTGGAAGGGAGCGGTGCCGAGGTGGATACCCCGCAGCAGCGCTACCGGTACGACCTGCATTTTTGTTCGCTGCTGCGCGATGCCGTGGCGATCCAGGCGTGTGAGGCACACTTGAGCGTGGATGAAGATGTGCGTATTCGCCATTGGGCGCGCGAGCGGGTCCCGGAGGTCCGCGACGCGGGATGGGACTACCTTGGCCCAGCAGCCGCCCTGCCAGGCAACCCGCGCTGCGATGCGGATGTGTTGCACAGCCAGCTGCGCCGTCAGCTGGAATCCAGCACGGTGGGGACCGCTGCGCGACTGCAGCTGCAACGGCAGCTGCACGGGCTGTTGGCCGCGCCGCACGCGCCGGCCGAGCGGCTACGCCAATTGCAGGCGTTGCAGGCATTGCAGGTGCTGCGGAGCCGGGCGCTGGAACTGCCCGCCCCAGGCGATGTGCCGACGGTGCAACTGGCGTGCCGCAGCGTGCTGGTGCGCACCTTGGGCGCGCCGAAGAACACGGAACAACGGCAGCTGCAGCACGCCTTGGCCGATCAGCTGGCGAGCGCCATTGGCGCGGCGCACGCGGCGCAGCCACGCGCGCCGCACCTGGCGCTGGCCGACCTGCAACGGCGGCTGGCCCCGGCACTGGCCGCGGTACTGTCGCCCACGCACAGCGAGGCCGTGTTGGCCCAGTTGCCCACATTGCTGGCCGACACCGCACCTACCCCCACGTAGAGCGGGGCTCTGCCCCGCTGCCGTCGATTCCCGGGCAGCCGGGCAGAGCCCGGCTCTACTGGTTGGGGCAGCCAGGCAACACCCGGCGTTACGGCATGACCGGCGGCACGTAGGTCAACGTCATGCCCAGCAGCCACAACAACCCCAGTACCAAGGGGATATGCACCAGCAGCTGGATGAAGGTAAAGCCGACAATGTCGCGCGCCTTCAGGCCCAACACGCCCAGCAGTGGCAGCATCCAGAACGGGTTGATCAGGTTGGGCAGCGCTTCGGCGGCGTTGTATACCTGCACGGCCCAGCCCAGGTGGGCCTTGAGCTCATTGGCAGCCTGCATCACATACGGCGCTTCGATGATCCACTTGCCGCCGCCCGAGGGCACGAAGAAGCCCAGCACCGCCGAGTACACGCCCATGACCAGGGCGAAGGTGTCGGCGGTGGCGATGTGCACGAACAGGCTGGACAACCGGTGTGCCAGGGTTTCATCGCCGCTGCCCACCGCGTGGGTGAGGATCATGGCGATGCCGCCATACAGCGGGAACTGGATGAGTACGCCGGTGGTGCTGGGCACCGCCTTGGCCACCGCGTTGAGGAAGCTGCGCGGGCGCCAGTGCAGCAGCAGGCCCAGCGAAATGAACAGGAAATTGTAGGTGTTGAGGTTGGCGATGGCGCTCACCAGCGGCTTGCTGGCGAATTCGCCAAACAGCCAGCCGAATGCCAGCAGCGAAAGCAGCACCGTGAGCAGCGGGCTGTATTCGAGCCACTCGCCCGGGCGGGTGCGCGGCTGCAGCGGTTGCGGCTCGGCCTGGGCGGCACCGTCGAAGTCCCTTGCGGTGCGGGCGGTGGCCGGGCCGGGGGCGGTGAGCCAGGCGATCAGCAGCGACACCAGGATCAACGCGGCGGTGAGCGCGATGGACTGCCACAGGAAGATGGTTTCGGTGAAGGGCAGCACCCCGGTAATTTCCACCAGCCCCGGCGGCATGCTGGCCGGGTTGGCCTGCAGCTGGGCGGCCGAGGAACTCAGGCCCATCGCCCACACCGCGCCCAGGCCCAGGTAGGCCGAGGCGCCGGCGGCGCGGTAATCCATTTTGAGGTCTTCGCGGCGCGCCAGCGCGCGCACCAGCAAGCCGCCGAACACCAGCGAGAAGCCCCAGCTGAGCAGCGAAGCCAGCATGCTCACCAGGCCCACGTACACCACTGCGCCACGGCCGGTGCGCGGCACCCGCGCCAGTTGGTCGATGAAGCGCGCCACGATGGGTGCGGTGGCCAGGGCGTAGCCGCCGATGACCACGAAGGCCATCTGCATGGTGAAGGGAATGAGGCTCCAGAAGCCTTCGCCGAAGGCGCTGGCGGTGGCCTGCGGGGTGGCGCCGAAGCCGATGGCGGCGGCCGCCACGATGACCACGCCAAGCACGGCGAACACGTAGGCGTCGGGGAACCATTTTTCGGCCCACGCGGCCGAGCGCAGTGCTGCGCGCGCCATCCAACCGTCTTGTGCTGCTGTCGACGTGGCCATCGCCCTACCCTCCCAGGTGATTCAGATGGGGAGCAGTGTGTGGGTTGGGG
>NZ_QAIW01000218.1:0-2343 GCF_003061285.1 Stenotrophomonas sp. HMWF003
CTTCCGTACGCAAGCGTATCGACATGTCGCCAGCCGCCGAATCCCCCGCCTACCCCCACCTGTTCGCCCCGCTGGACCTGGGCTTCACCCAGCTGCGCAACCGCGTCCTGATGGGTTCCATGCACACCGGCCTGGAGGACCGCGCGCGCGACTTCCCGCGCCTGGCCGCCTATTTCGCCGAGCGCGCGGCCGGTGGGGTCGGCCTGATCGTGACCGGCGGCTTCGCACCGAACGTGGTCGGCTGGCTCAAGCCGTTCGGCGGCAAGCTGTCGTGGCCGTGGGAGGTCCGCCCGCACCGCCAGGTGACCGCCGCGGTGCACGACAACGGCGGCAAGATCTGCCTGCAGCTGCTGCACGCCGGGCGCTATGCCTACCACCCCCTGTCGGTGGCCCCCAGCAAGCTGAAAGCGCCGATCAATCCGTTCACCCCGCGCGCGTTGAGCGCTGGCGGCGTTGACCGCCATATCGCCGATTACGCGCGCAGTGCGCGGCTGGCCCGCGAGGCCGGTTACGACGGCGTTGAAGTGATGGGCTCGGAAGGCTATCTGATCAACGAATTCATCGCCCCGCGCACCAACACGCGCACCGACCGCTGGGGCGGCGACGCGGCCCAGCGCATGCGCTTCGCGGTGGAGATCGTGCGCCGCATCCGCGAGGCCTGCGGTCCGGACTTCATCATCATCTACCGGCTGTCGCTGGTGGACCTGGTCGACGGCGGCAGCAACTGGGATGAAATCGTGCAGCAGGCCAAGGCCATCGAGGCGGCCGGCGCGACCTTGATCAATGCCGGTATCGGCTGGCACGAAGCACGCATCCCCACCATCGCCACCTCGGTGCCGCGCGCGGCCTTCGCCGGGGTCACCGCCAAGCTCAAGCCGCATGTGCAGCTGCCGGTGATCGCCACCAACCGGATCAATATGCCCGACGTGGCCGAACGCATCCTGGCCAGCGGCGGCGCGGACATGGTGTCGCTGGCGCGGCCGCTGCTGGCCGATCCGGAATGGGCCAACAAGGCCCGCACCGGTCGCCCCGAATCGATCAACACCTGCATTGCCTGCAACCAGGCCTGCCTGGACCACGTGTTCGAGAACAAGACCGCCAGCTGCCTGGTCAACCCGCGCGCCGTGCACGAAACCGAGCTGGTGTACCGGCCGGTCACCGCTGCCAGGCGCGTGGCCGTGGTCGGCGCGGGCCCGGCCGGGCTGGCCTGCGCCACGGTGGCCGCCGAACGCGGCCACCACGTGACCCTGTTCGACGCCGGCAGCGAGATCGGCGGCCAGTTCAACGTGGCCAAGCGCATTCCGGGCAAGGAAGAATTCCACGAGACCCTGCGCTACTTCCGCTACAAACTCGAGCAGACCCGGGTCGAGGTGAAGCTGGACACCGTGGCCGATGTCGCCACGCTGGCCGGCTTCGACGAGGTGGTGGTGGCCACCGGCATCACCCCGCGCCGGGTCGACTTCCCCGGTGCCGACCACCCCAAGGTGGTCAACTACCTGGACGTGCTGCTGGGCCGGGTCCAGGCCGGCGCGCAGGTGGCGATCATCGGTGCCGGCGGGATCGGCTTCGATGTCGGCGAGTTCCTGGTCCACGAGGGCCCCTCCAGCGCGCTCGATCCCGCCCGCTGGATGGCCGAATGGGGCGTGGACCCCAGCTTCGAAGCCCGCGGTGCACTGGCAACGCCCGCGCCCGAGGCGCCGGCGCGCAAGGTCTGGCTGCTGCAGCGCAGTCCGGGCAAGCCCGGCGCGCGCCTGGGCAAGACCACCGGCTGGATCCACCGCGCCACGCTCAAGGCCAAGGGCGTGACGATGCTGGGTGGCGTGGAGTACCTGGGCGTGGACGACACCGGCCTGCGGGTGCGCATCGAGGGACAGGAACAGACCCTGCCGGTGGATCACGTGGTGGTCTGCGCTGGCCAGGAACCGCGCCGCGATCTGCACGCCGCGCTGCAGGCGGCCGGGGTCAACACGCACCTGATCGGCGGCGCCGACGTGGCCGCCGAACTGGATGCCAAGCGCGCCATCCACCAGGGCAGCCACCTCGCCGCGCAGCTCTGAAACGGGTCGTTGGCGACCTGAATACGGGCCCGGAAGCACATTCCGGCCCGCCCTCCGAACCTGAATGTCAAGCTTTCGGGTTCAGGATGCATTGGGAAATGGCCCCCTATCGTGCGCCAACTTTCCCGCTCACCACCCAGTTCGAGTGAGCGCGCGGATCCCACGTCCTGTTCGGGTCCGCCCCCGGGCGACCCCGATGGTCGCCTCCCCATGACGCCAAGTCGTACCCCCGCCCCGTCCGCATGATCGGATGGACCAGCCAGGTGCGGCCTACACGGAGCAAGGA
>NZ_QAIW01000219.1:0-3635 GCF_003061285.1 Stenotrophomonas sp. HMWF003
GCCGGCACCCCGATCAACAGCGCGGCCAAAAGTGGTGCTGGTGGCCGCGCTGTTGATCGGGGTGCCGGCGGTGTTGATCCTGCTGCAACCGAACCTGGGCACGGCCACGCTGGTGACGGCCAGCGGGATGTTCGCGCTGCTGCTGGCGGGCCTGCACTGGGGCTGGGTGGCGCTGGCACTGGGCGGGGTGTCGGTTGCAGCACCGCTGGCGTGGTTCGGGCTGCTGCGGCAGTACCAGAAGGACCGCGTGCTGACCTTCCTGTATCCGGAGAACGATCCGCTCGGGACCGGCTGGAACATCATCCAGTCGCGCATCGCCATCGGGTCCGGTGGCATGCACGGCAAAGGCTGGGGGCAGGGCACCCAGGCCGCGCTGGATTTCCTGCCGGAGTACACCACCGATTTCGCGTTCTCGGTGCTGGCCGAGGAGTTCGGCTGGGTCGGGGTGCTGGCGGTACTGGGGCTGTTCCTGTTCGTCATCGCGCGCTGCCTGTGGATCGCGGCGGGCACGCGCTGCGGCTACGCGCGGCTGCTGGCCGGGACCACCGGTCTGGTGTTCTTCGTCTATGTGCTGGTCAACGGCGGCATGATTTCCGGCCTGCTGCCGGTGGTGGGCGTGCCGATGCCGCTGATCAGTTACGGCGGCACCTCGGCGGTGTCGCTGCTGGCCGGCTTCGGGTTGGTGATGGCGGTGCAGGGCAGACAGCCCATCCACGGCCGGCAGCGCCACGGGCCACTGACAGCCGGCACCTGACGTCAATGCCGGCCGCTGGCCGGCGGCTGCCACACCCGCCCGCAGGTGGAGCCGACCGTTGGTCGGCTGCTCTGAACATTGGCCGGCCGACGCCTCACGGTTGGCCCCAAAAACGTGGCGACCATTGCCGACGCACGGCCCCCGCCCCGGCGCACGCCATCCGCAGAATTGCGGAATTCGCGTCATCTGCTGTCGTGTTTGGTGCAGGTTTCGTCAAGAAAGTGGCGCAAAAGTGGGATGTGGCGCACACATATGACGTCACTTGATCCTGATCAATGGACTTGTCGTAAACGGCCTGCACAATGGCGGCCCGTCAGCAGGGTGCAGTGAGCCAAGCGCTGCATCTGGGGAGCTTGACGGGGAGTAGTTGACCTTACGGGTACAAGGAGCGAGGCGCGCGCTGGGGAGTTGCGCGCCGCGCTGGTACCGACCTGGTCGGTTTGGCCGGTTGCGTCCATGGGGATGGGGGCGCAGCCGGCACGACCTCTTTGGCCCATTGGCCTGCGCGATCCTATCGGGGTGTTCGCTTCCCCGGCAGCCGACGCGCGCCTTCATCATCTACCGCGCTGCCGTCAGGTGCTTTCCCTCTGTATCTGAATGGGGATGCGATCGCGGTCGAAATACACACGGGCTTAACGAGTCGGCCCTGGCTGCCGCAATTCGTTGTGATTCATGGTCTTAGGGGTTTTAATTCATCCTTGACCTGCTAACCTGCCGCGATGATTCGACGCACTCTGGCCTGCATGCTCACGCTCGGTTTGGTCGCCTGCGCGACCCAACCGCCCTCTCCGTCACCGTCACCGCAGGCATCGGGTGCACCGAACAAGCCGGTGCCCGGGCAGAAGGGCCCGGCCGAAGCCGCGCCGGAGGCCGCTGCGGCCACCGCCGCGCCGGTTGACCTGACCCCGGTGCCGTTCGAGGTGGCCCGCGCCAACTTCGTGCGTGATACCGCCCAGCGCTACGGCATTCCGGCCGCGCAGATCGACGCGACGCTGGCCCAGGCGCAGATCCGCGACCCGATCATCGCCGCGATGTCGCGCCCGGCCGAGCGGGTCAAACCGTGGAACGAGTACCGGCCGATGTTCATCAGCCAGTCCCGGATCGACGGCGGCCGCAAGTTCCTGGCCGAACACCGCGACGAACTCACCCGCGTACAGCAACGCACGGGCGTGCCGGCCGAAGTGATCGTGGCCATCATCGGCGTTGAAACCAGCTATGGCCGCAATACCGGCAGCTACCGCGTGCTCGACGCGCTGTATACGCTGGCCTTCAAGTACCCGCGCAGCGGCGATCCGGCCAAGCTGGAGCGCGAAGTGCGCCGCGAACTGTATTTCCGCGACGAGCTGGCGCGCCTGTTCGCGCTGACCCGCGACGAGAAGCTGGACATCACCGCGATCAAGGGCAGCTACGCCGGTGCGATGGGCATGGGCCAGTTCATGCCGTCCAGCTACCAGGACTTCGCGGTGGACGGCAACGGCGATGGCCGCCGTGACCTCTTCAACAGCTACGACGACGTGTTCTCTTCGATCGCCAACTACTTCGTCAAGAAGGGCGGGTGGGTGCGCGGCGGCCCGGTGGCGGTACCGGCCACGCTGGCCGCGGGACGCGAGGAATTCAATCCGACCGAATGGGCGCCCACCTGGACCCTGTCCGCGTTGGCCCAGCGCGGTTATCAGCCGAGCGTGAGCGTGCCGGCCGGGCTGACCGCCACCCCGATCACGCTCGAAGGCAGCACCGGCAAGCAGTACTGGCTGGGCTTCCAGAACTACTACGCAATCACCCGTTACAACCTCTCCAAGATGTACGCGATGGCCGTGTTCCAGTTGTCCGAGGCCATCGCCGGACAGGAGCTGCCCCCGGCATGAACGCACGCGCACGCTGCAGATGGCTGGTTCCCGGTCTGCTGATCCTGGCGCTTGCCGCCTGCAGCAGCGCGCCCAAGAAGCCGGCCAGCGCCGGTGCCGCCAAACCCGGTGGCACCCTGGTGCAGGGCAAGGGCAAGGGCGGACGCCCGGCCCATTGCCCGGACGGCTCGCCGTACAAGGCGGCCACCGAAGATCCCAGCACCCGTGGCGACTATCGTGCCGGCGGGCTGTACAAGCCCGGCGTCAACGACAGCACGCCGACCTACATTCCGAACGTGGCCTGCATTCCCGAACCGGACGTGGTCGACCTGCCGCGCTCGCCGGTGGGCAACAAGTCACCGTACGTGGTGCTGGGCAAGCAGTACCAGGTGCTGGACAAGACCAGCGGCTATGCCGAGAAGGGCACCGCCTCGTATTACGGCGCCAAGTTCCACGGCCGGCTGACCTCCAACCGCGAGGTGTACGACATGTACGCCTTCACCGCCGCGCACAAGACCCTGCCGCTGCCCAGCTTTGCCCGTGTGACCAACCTGGACAACGGCGAATCGGTGATCGTGCGGGTCAACGACCGCGGGCCGTTCCATGATGGCCGCGTGGTCGACCTGAGCTATGCCGCCGCCGTGCGCCTGGGCATCACCCAGCGCGGCACCGGCAACGTGGAAGTACGTGCGCTCAGCCCGGGCGACGACAACCTGCTGGCCGACAAGCCCTCGCGCCGCGAGCGCCGTGCCGTGGCCGCTGCCAGCGTGGCCAGCGCCGCGCCGGCGCGCACGCCCAGCGACATGGACAAACTGGTGGGCCGGCTGCCGTCGCCGTCGCCGGCCTCGCCCAGCGCGGGCCGCCCGGCCGCCACCCAGGCCGCACAGATCGACGATGCCCCGGTCACGGTGAGCGCGCTGCCCGCCGCCCCGGTGGCCGTTGCGGCTGCCACCCGCCCGGCGCCGCGCCCGGCACCGGCCGCCACGCCTGTCCCGGGCAGCACCCTGCAACAGCAGGTGGGCAACGTGTTCCTGCAG
>NZ_QAIW01000220.1:0-2700 GCF_003061285.1 Stenotrophomonas sp. HMWF003
CGCAGTTCTTCTTCGACGAGCTTACCCGCGAGGTCAACATGGCCACGCTGGACGGCAAGGCGCGGCTGGCCGAGCGGGCCAAGCCGATGCTGGCGCAGATTCCCGACGGCGCCTTCGGCGACCTGATGAAGCAGCAGCTGACCACGCTTACCGGCCTGGGCGCCAAACCCACCGCGTCCGCGCAGCCCTCGCGCCCGCCCGCCCGCGCAGTGGCGCCCACCCAGCGGCGCAGCCTGGTGCGCGCGGCCATCGCGATCCTGCTGCAGCAACCGTCCCTGGCCATGACCCTGGAAGGCCATCACTTCAACGGCCTGCGCCTGCCTGGCATCGACCTGCTGCTGGAGCTGCTGGGCCTGGTGGAGCAGCGCCCGGACATCAGCACCGGCGCGCTGCTGGAGCACTTCGAGGGCCGCGAAGAGCAGGAGTCGCTGCACAAGCTGGCCGCGCAGACCCTGCCCGGCGATGAGGCCATGTGGACCCAGGAATTGCACGATGCGGTAGCGCAGCTGGAGAAACAGCTGTTGATGCAACGTCTGGACGAGCTTCAGGCAAAGCAGGGCCAGCAGGGTCTGGACGATACTGACAAGTACGAACTGCGTGAACTGCTCAAGGCGCGCAGCACCCTCCGCTTCTGACCGACGCAGTCGCCATGGCGCTTCCCACCCTGAAACCTGCAGCCTCCCTTCCCCGCTGCGTCCGTCTGGGCGTTTGTGCCGCACTGGTTGGGCTCGCCCTGCCCGCCTGGGCCACCGAACTGCCGTTCGCGCAGCCCCGCCCGCAGCTGTACAGCGCCGGCCAGCCCAGCGCGGCGCAGCTGCAACAGGCCGCTGCCGCCGGCATCACCACCGTGATCGACCTGCGCCAACCCGATGAAGACCGCGGCTTTGATGAGACCGCCGCCGCCGAGCGCCTGGGCCTGCGCTACGTGCGTATTCCGGTGGCCGGTGCTGCCGGCCTGACCGACGCCAATACGCGCGCGCTGCGCACGGTACTGGCGCAGAGCAGCGGTCCGGTGCTGGTGCATTGCGCCTCGGGCAATCGCGCCGGTGCGCTGCTGGCGCTGGTGCAGGCACGCGATGGTGCCTCGGTCGACCAGGCCTTGCAGTTGGGTCGCGATGCCGGCATGACCTCGCTGGAAGCGCCTGCCCGTGTCCTGATCGAACAAGCGGCCACGCGTTGAATCCGCGCGTCTTTCCCGCCCCTCTTTTCCCCCACACAGGAGCATGCCGCGCATGAAGCCCTGGTGGTCGCGCCTGCGACCGGACAATTTCACCCTCGCCCTGCTCTGCACCGTACTGCTGGCCTCGCTGCTGCCCATGCACGGCGCGGCGGCGATGGTGCTCGACGATGTCACCGACGTGGCCATCGCCGCGCTGTTCTTCCTGCACGGCGCGCGACTGCCGCGTGAGTCGATCGTGGCCGGAATGCTGCATTGGCGCCTGCACCTGACCATCCTGGCCTGCACCTTCGTGCTGTTCCCGCTGTTGGGGCTGCTGTTCAAACCGCTGGATGGCTGGCTGCTCACGCCCGAGCTGTACATCGGCGTGCTGTTCCTGTGCGCGCTGCCGTCCACGGTGCAGTCGTCCATCGCCTTCACCTCGATGGCGCGCGGCAACGTCCCGGCGGCGGTATGCAGCGCCTCGCTGTCGAGCATCCTCGGCGTGTTCCTTACCCCGCTGCTGCTGGCCGTGCTGGCCGGTACAGAGGGCGGCATGCACAACCCGGTGCAGGCCATCGCCAGCATCATGCTGCAGCTGCTGGTGCCGTTCGTGGCCGGCCACCTGCTGCGCCCGTGGATTGCCGGCTGGGTGGAACGCCAGCGCGCGCTGCTGCGTTACACCGACCAGGCCACCATCCTGCTGGTAGTGTATTCGGCGTTCGGCGAAGCGGTCAGCGAAGGGCTATGGAGCAAGACACCACTGGTGTCGCTGTTCACCGTGGCCCTTGTTGCCGCCGTCCTGCTCGGCATCGCGATGCCGCTGATCCGCTTCATTGCCCGCCGTCTGGGCTTCAACCGCGAAGACGAGATCACCATCCTGTTCTGCGGCTCCAAGAAGAGCCTGGCCACCGGCGTGCCGATCGCCAAGGTGCTGTTCGCCGGCGGCAGCCTGGGCGCGATCGTGCTGCCGATCATGATCTACCACCAGATCCAGCTGATCGTCTGCGCGATGATCGCGCAGCGGTATGCGCGCGATCCCATCGCGCCGGCGCCCGTCATCGACCAGGAGTGAACCGCGCGGGCGCGTGCACAGGGCTTGGGCGGGAGCGTTTCCCAAGCGACTGCCGATAACGCCAATCGGCGCGATGTCGGCATTCCCTGGGCGGCGGAGTCGCGCTTACCGCGCCACTCAGGGCGCGCTTCGGTGTGGGTCATGCTCACCATCGGCCGGGACGCACGGTCGGCAGTCATCTGGGAAACGACCCTGCCGGGGCGCCCCGCATCGCCTCGCCGCACGCAACATCCACCAGGCAAACTCGGTGCCTTGTTCGCCACGCATAGGGTGACCCTAGCGGTCGGTCAGGGTGGCAACGCTCAAGGCAGGCATCCATATCCAAAGATCGTATTGCCGGCCCGCGTCGGTATCTTCTTTCGGCGCGCGCGGCGGACGCGCGGTCAGCGGGATCGCGCGGCATGGTTGGACGCAGGCCCAGAAGTGACCCCGCAACGCTTCCAGGCGCACGCTGTAGAGCGGCAGGTCC
>NZ_QAIW01000220.1:2710-6464 GCF_003061285.1 Stenotrophomonas sp. HMWF003
GCCATCGTCTTCTGTTGCATCTCCGGGGGCGCATCGGCGGACCGGGTGCGCATGGCGTGCACGTTGCCGGTCAGCACCAGCATCCGTGCATCGGCGGGCAGCGCGTTGAACTGCTGGCGCAGGTGCGTGGCCATGGCCGCATCGCGCGCGTCATTGCGGGCGGATGTGCCGGTCTCTTCGTCATAGCCGGCCACGCCCACGTCGCGGCCCTGGGCGCGCAACACACGGACGGCCTCGACCAGCGCCAGCATGTCGCGGCTGCGCCGGCCGTCATGCTGATCGTCCTTGACCCCCCAGAACGGCGAGGTCCGCAGCGCCTCGCGCGCGTCGGCACCGCCGTCCGAGCGCAGGTAGCGTGCCAGGGCGACGTTCTCGCTCATCGGCAGTTCCAGTGCCAGCCGCACGGCGGCCGTGTCGCGGCTGTAGCGCTCCATCAGGTCGGCCACCAACAGCGGCGTTTCGGCGGTGCCGTGGTATTCGCCAAGCACGACCAGGCGGTGGTCGCCGGCATGCGCCATGATCTGCGTGGCCGTGTCGTCGGGCGCAGGCGCGGCCATCGCCGCGCTGCCCAGCAGGGTCATGGCCAGTACTGCGCTTCGCATCCATCGTTTCATGCCGTCACGTCCTGTTCGGTCATGAAAGCAATGGTGACGGTGGCCGGAGATTCAAGGCGCGCGTCGCAGCGCGCGCCCGCGGCTTACAACCAGGGCAGCATCCAGTGGTCCACCATCAGGAAGGCGAACAGCGCCATCAGGTAGACGATGGAGTAGCCGAACATCTTCATCGAGAAGATCTCATCCGGCGGGTTCAGCATGCGCCACGCATACCAGAGGAAGACCGCGTTGAGCACGATCGCACCGCCGAGGTAGAACATACCGCTCATGCCGAACACCACCGGCAGGATGCTCACCACGGCCAGCGCGATGGAGTACACCATGATCGACTTGCGGGTGTACGCCACGCCGTGGGTAACCGGCAGCATCGGGATCTCGGCCTTGGCGTAATCCTCGCGACGGAAGATCGCCAGCGCCCAGAAATGCGGCGGTGTCCAGATGAAGATGATCAGCACCAGCAGCGATGCGTAAGCCCAGTCCCACGGGCCCTGCATGCCGGTGATCGCGGCCCAGCCCAGCATCGGCGGGGTGGCGCCGGCCAGACCGCCGATGACGATGTTCTGCGAGGTCGCGCGCTTGAGGTACACGGTGTAGATCACCGCGTAACCAATCAGCGAAGCGAAGGTCAGCACCGCGGTGATGACGTTGACCCAGACCACCAGGATGGTCATCGACAGCGCGATCAGCAGCCCGGCAAACACCAGCACCTGCCACGGCTTGACCTTGCCCACCACCAGCGGGCGCCACGAGGTGCGCGCCATCTGCGCGTCGATGCGTGCATCGAGCAACTGGTTGATGGCCGCGGCAGCGGAAGCGGCCAGCCAGATGCCGAGGAAGCCGAGCGCGCCGTCCAGCGCCTGCTGCGCGGTGGGCAGCCCGGGGATGGCCAGGAACATGCCGACCAGCGCGGTGAACACGATGAGGGCGACGACCTTGGGCTTGGTCAGGTCCCAGTACTGACGGTAACTGGCCATGCCGTCAGCCTGCCTGCACGGCAGACGCGGACGTGCCGGCCTTGCCGTCCGCGTCCGGCGCGCGCAGGCGCGCCAGCAGCGTGACCAGCACGAACAACAACGCCACCGCCCCGCCACTGTGGGCCACGGCCACTTCCAGCGGCACCGCCAGCTTCACGTTGAGGATGCCCAGGGTGATCTGCGCCACCACCAGCAGGCCCAGCGCGCTGGCCCAGCCGCGCATGCTCGGCAGCTTGAACAGACGCACCGACAGCCACAGCAGGTACACGGCCACCACGATCGCCATCATGCGGTGCGCCATCTGGATGGCGATCCGCGAGGCGCCATCGAGCACGCCGCCTTCGTAGTCCACGCCGATGCCGCGCCACAGGGTGAAGCCTTCCTTGAAGTCGTGCTGCGGCCACCACTGGCTGACGCAGCGCGGGAAGTTGTCCAGCGATGCACTGCCGCCGCCGCAGGCGAGCGCGGCGTAGTTGGCGCTGACCCAGCCGCCCAGCGCGATCTGCAGCACCAGCACGGCCACGCCGGCGCGGATCAGCCACTTCAGTTTCGGCGCTTCCACCAGCGTGATCGGCATGTGCGTGGCACGCCATGCCATCCACACCAGCAGGCCGAACATCAGCATGCCGCCCAGCAGGTGGCCCATCACCACGATCGGCTTGAGCAGCCAGGTCACCGTCCACATGCCGAGCAAGGCCTGGAAGATCACCACCGCCAGGGTCAGCAACGCGGCGCGGGCCAGGTCGATGTTGTTCCAGCGCAGCGCGGCCACCAGCAGGATGGCCTCGCCGATGATCGCCAGGATGCTCGCCGGCACGTGCATGCCCATCATGTACAGCGGTATGCCGGTGGCCACCAGTACGCAGGCGGCGACCACGGCAGTGGTGCCCCAGCGACGGCGGCGCGTGGCCAGCAGTGCCAGGGTGAGGATCTCGATGCCAAGCGCACCGGCCAGGAAGCGGTGCACCTGCTCGCGCCACGCCTTGTGGGTTTCCAGCGGGCGGATCTTCGCCGCTTCGTGCCCGACCACCTCGGCGGCATGCTGCGGCCAGGTGACGCGGCCATAGCAGGTGGGCCAGTCCGGGCAGCTCAGGCCGGCATCGGACAGGCGCACGAACGAACCGAACATGATCGTGCTGGCGGTCATGATCAGCGCAAACCACGCCAGACGGTGGAAATTGCGGTGCAGCACCGGGCGTGCGGAGAGGCTCATCTAAACGGAACTCACTTCAGTTTCAGCAGCGTGGCCAGGTCTTTGCGCAGACCGGCCATATCGAATCCCGGCGCATAGCGCATGATCACGAAACCGTTGGGATCGATCACATACACCGGCGTGCCGGCAGGGTCATCCACGGCGGGCAATGCGGCACGCAGGTCGGGCTGGTCGCGCAGCACGCGCAATGCGGGCATGCCGTGGACCTCGGCCGGCGGCGTGCCCAGCCACAGGATCTCGACATTATCGGCGTTATGCCCGAACAGCTGCCACACCTTGCCCAATCCCTGCGACAAAGTGACGCACGCGCTTGTACAGCCGGCAGACGGGGCTACCAGGATGCGCCAGGTGCGCGCCTCCGGATTCCATGCATACGGCTGGCCATTGGCCAGCGTCGGCGGCAGCGTGCGCAGGTCGGCGGGGGGCTGCAGCAACTGGCCGCTGTTGCGGTGCGCAGTGGGCTGCCACCCCGAGAAGCGCAGCACGCCGGCCAGCGCCATCGCACCGAAGAACAGGCCGAACAAGGCGATCAGCGTCCAGCGGCCGCGTGAGCGCGGGGACAGCCGTTCCGGGGAAGTGGCATTCATGGGTGGCATTTTCTCACGTTGGGGCGGTCAGCGCCGGGAGTCGGGGGAAACGCGGCGGCGTGAACGCAGCTCCAGCACCAGCGCGACCACCAGCACGGTCAACGCCAGCCCGAACCACTGCACCGCATAGCCCAGGTGACGGCTGGGCGGCAGCGTGTTGGGCAGCAGGTCCAGGTCGCGGGCGTAGCCGCCGGGCAGCGCAGGGTCCAGCCGCAGCACGCGGGCAGGCAGGCTGCCGGCGGGCAGCGCCAGCGCGCGGGCAACCTCGTCCGGCGGCATGCGATTGGCCAGCCAGATGCCCGGCTGCACGGTGGTCGCCAAGGCCGGGCCCAGCGCGATGCCGCTGGCCGGTGGGGGCGCCAGCAG
>NZ_QAIW01000221.1:0-8694 GCF_003061285.1 Stenotrophomonas sp. HMWF003
GGCCGATGCGCTGCAGTGGCTGGCGCAGCCGCCGGCGGGGGAGGCCGATATCGTGTTCGTGGACCCGCCGTTCGCCGCCGGGCTGTGGGAGCAGGTGCTGGCCGGGCTGGGGCCGCACCTGGCCGCCGATGCCTGGCTGTACCTGGAGGCACCGGCCGAGCAGGCGCCGCGGGTGCCCGCGCCGTGGCTGCTGCACCGCGAGGGCGGTACCCGGGAGGTGCGTTTTGCCCTGTACCGCCGCGCCACTGCTACACTTTCACCAGATCACAACGTGTAGCTGACGTATGACCGTGGCCAACCGCCGCATTGCCGTTTATCCGGGCACCTTCGATCCGATCACCAACGGTCACATCGACCTGGTGAACCGGGCCGCGCCGCTGTTCGAGAAGGTCGTGGTTGGCGTGGCGCAGAGCCCGTCCAAGGGCCCGACGCTGCCGCTGGAGCTGCGCGTGCAGCTGGCGCGCGATGCGCTGGGCCACAACCGCAACGTCGAGGTGATCGGCTTCGATACCCTGCTGGCGCATTTCGTGCGTTCGGTGCAGGGCGGGGTGCTGCTGCGCGGGCTGCGCGCGGTCTCCGATTTCGAGTACGAATTCCAGATGGCGAGCATGAACCGCCACCTGATCCCGGAGGTCGAGACCCTGTTCCTGACCCCGGCCGAGCAGCACAGCTTCATTTCGTCTTCGCTGGTCCGCGAGATCGCCCGCCTGGGCGGCGACGTGTCCGGCTTCGTGCCCGCCTCGGTCCTCGAGGCGCTGCGCAAGGTCCGTGAAGCGAAGTCGGGCCCGTCGTAACCACCTGTCAGATCCACACATACCAAGAATCACCAAGGGAGGAATTCCATGAACAACACCATGCGTGCCATGTTGATCGCGTCGTTCGCGCTGGCCTTCACCGCCTGCAAGAAGGAAGAGGCTGCTCCGGTCGTCGAAGCCCAGCAGGCGCTGGTCGCCCCGGACGCCAATGACGACGCCGGCTGGAAGAAGTACCTGCAGGCCGTGGCCGTGCAGAACATGGGCAACATCACCAACAGCCCGTTCCTGTACTACCTGTCCCCGGAATCGGACCCGGAGTTCGCCGCCAAGTACGAGCGTCAGGTCGAGAGCGCCACCCAGGCCGTCGCGCGCGGCATCCAGCCGGGCAACATGCTGGCCTTCGGTTCGTCGGCGTCCTCGAAGATGGCCGACATGATCCAGGCCGTGTTCAAGGACGTGCCGGCGGACTCGATGAAGAACGTGCGCGTGGTGTTCATCGGCAAGGCCGCTGACAACGCCCGCGTGCAGTCGATCATCCAGCCGACCGGCGCCGAGTACATCTTCGTAGAAGCCAAGTAACCCGTGCAGTGGCGGCCGCGCGTTCCGCGTGGCCCGGGCGGCTTCTGCGAGGAAGCTGCCGATGACCGGCCGGCGCCTGTGCGCTGGCCGGTCTTCATCCGCCGGCGCGGGCGTGGAGTAACGCCATGTCGCTGAAAATCAATGAGCTCTGCGTCAACTGTGACGTGTGTGAGCCGGCCTGTCCCAACCAGGCCATCTCGATGGGTGAAACCATCTACGTGATCGATCCGGCCCGCTGCACCGAGTGCGTGGGACATTTCGACGAACCCCAGTGCGTGGTCGTCTGCCCGGTCGAATGCATCGATCCCGATCCGGACATCCCGGAAACCCAGGACGCCCTGCTGGCCAAGTTGTTCGGGCTGCAGCGCGACCATCCCGAACTTTATGCGGAGCCCCCATCCGAATGAACATGTTGTCGCGTCGTTGGTTGCTGCTCGTCCTGTTGTGGTCCCCGGTGGCTTGGTCCGCCGCACTCGCACAGGGTTCCCTGGCCAGCCATCCGGACGGCGCGGCCATTGCCAGCGGCCACCACCTGGCCACCGAGGCCGGCATGGAGATCCTGGCCAAGGGCGGCAATGCGTTCGATGCGGCGGTGGCGGTGTCGTCCACCCTGGCGGTGGTCGAGCCGATCAGCTCGGGGCTGGGCGGCGGCGGGTTCTTCCTGCTGCATGACGCCCGCACCGGCAAGGACGTGATGCTGGACGCGCGCGAAACCGCGCCGCAGGCCGGCACCGAGGCCGCCTTCCTGGACAGCAAGGGCGAACTGGACCGCGACCGCTCGGTCAACGGCCCGTGGTCGGCCGGCATCCCCGGCCTGCCGGCGGCGCTGGTGGAGCTGTCGTCCAAACACGGCAAGCTGCCGCTGCGCACCTCGCTGGGCCCGGCGATGCGGATCGCCAGCGAAGGCTTCCCGGTGTATGCGCGCATGGCCAAGGGCTATGCATCGCGCCGCGAAGTGATGGAACGCTACCCCGGCACGCGCGAGGTGTACCTGCGCAACGGCAAGCCGATCGCCGAAGGCGACCTGTTCCGCCAGCCCGAACTGGCCGCCACGCTGGAACGGCTGGCTGACAAGGGCTTCGACGGCTTCTACCGCGGCCAGACCGGCAAGGCGCTGCTGGCCGGCGTGAAGCAAGCCGGCGGCACGTGGACCGCCGACGAACTGGCCGGTTACCGGGTCAAGCTGCGCGAGCCGATCGTGTTCAAGTACCGCGACTGGACCATCACCACCGCCTCGCCGCCGTCGTCCGGTGGCATCGCGCTGGCGTCGATGCTGCAGATCCTGGAAGGCTGGGACCTCAAATCGATGGACCAGGCCCACCGCACCCACCTGGTGGTGGAAGCGATGCGCCGCGCCTACCGTGACCGCACGTTCTTCCTGGGCGACCCGGACTTCGTACAGATTCCGCAGAAGGTGCTGACCAGCAAGGACTACGCCCAGGGCCTGCGCGCCACGATCCACCCGGAGAAGGCCACCCCGAGCGACCTGCTGTCGGGCAACCCGACCCCGCTGGAAGACGACGAAACCACGCACTTCTCGATCATCGACCGCGACGGCAACCGCGTGGGCGCCACCCAGACGGTCAACCTGCTGTACGGCTCGGGCCTGATTCCCAAGGGCACCGGCGTGCTGCTCAACAACGAAATGGACGACTTCGCGCTGAAGCCGGGCACGCCCAATGCCTTCGGCGTGATGGGCTATGCAGCCAACGCGCCCAAGCCGGGCAAGCGCATGCTCAGCTCGATGACCCCGACCTTCATGGAATCGCCCGACAAGGTGGTGGTGTTGGGCACCCCGGGCGGCAGCCGCATCATCACCATGGTGCTGCTGGGCATCCTGGGCTACGACGACGGCCTGAGTGCACAGCAGGTCGCCGCGTTGCCGCGGTACCACCACCAGTGGCTGCCCGACGAGATCTCGGCCGAAACCGGCGCGCTGTCGGTGGACACCATCAAGCAGCTGCAGGCGATGGGCCACAAGATCGAACTGCCCGGCGACAGCGCCGAAGGCGGTCGCGGCTCCAGCCACGTGTGGGGCAACCTGCAGACCGTGGAATGGAACCGCGCGACCAACGTGCTCAGCGGCGGCAGCGACCCGCGCAACCCGGTGGGCAGTGCGGCGGTAACGCCTGCCGCCGCGCGCTGAGCCGGCGTTCCCCGATCCCGCGAAAACCCCGCCGGCCGGCGGGGTTTTTCGTTGTCTGAACCGATGCGTCTAGCGAATATTTAACGCGTCGCGCCGGATAATTTGCGCATGAAACTATGGTCGATACGCGGTAACTCACAGAAGCTCGACGGCGGTGCGATGTTCGGCAATGCGCCGCGCGCGGTCTGGGAAAAATGGGCGGCACCGGATGATCTGAACCGGATCGAGCTGGCATGCCGCGCGCTGCTGGCCAGTCCGCTGGCCGGCAAGACGGTGCTGTTTGAAACGGGTATCGGCGCGTTCTTCGAGCCGAAGCTGCGCGACCGCTATGGCGTGCAGGAACCCAGCCACGTGCTGATGGAATCGCTGCGCGAGGCCGGCTTCGAGCATGAGGATATCGACGTGGTGGTGCTCAGCCACCTGCACTTCGACCACGCCGGTGGCCTGCTGGCACAGTGGAGCGAGGGGCGCGAGCTGGAGCTGCTGTTTCCCAATGCCACCTTCCTGGTGGGCGCCGAGCACTGGCAGCGGGCGCTGCACCCGCACCCGCGCGATCGCGCCAGCTTCATTCCCGAGCTGCCCGGCCTGCTGCAGGCCAGCGGGCGCCTGGAGATCGTGGACGGGCCGTATTCCAAGGCGCTGGGCGACAGCGTGCGCTTCAGCTTCAGCGACGGGCATACCCCGGGCCTGATGTTGGCCGAGATCGTCGGCCCCGAGCAGGTTGATGGCCAGCCGCGCGGCGGCGTGGTGTTCTGCGCAGATCTGATCCCCGGGCGGTCGTGGGTGCACGTGCCGATCACCATGGGCTACGACCGCAACGCCGAACTGCTGATCGACGAGAAGCGCAGCTTCCTGGAAGACAAACTGGCGCGCAACGTGCACCTGTTCTTTACCCACGACCCGCAGTGCGCGCTGGCGCAGGTGGTACGCGACGACAAGGGCCGCTACGGCACCGTCCACGAGCAGGGCGAACTGAAGGCCCGCGCGCTGGCGTGAGCCGTCGGGCACCGACCACGCCGGTAGGTGCCGACCGTTGGCCGGCTCCACGCGACGCCACCCACGCTCATGACGAGCCGGCCAGCGGCCGGCACTACCATCGGGCGCAATCCATCCAACCGCGCCGGTTGGTGCCGACCGTTGGTCGGCACGGCACCCCAATCCACGCACCGGGCCGCCCCGGCGTAATCCTCAATGCGCCTTCAGGCACCCGCTCATGAAGGTCTTGCGTGCGTCGCCGGCCAGCTTCTTCGCGGCGGCATCGGCATTGCAGGTTTTCATGCGTTCCTGCGGCGTGGTCGCCGCCGGTGCCGGCCCGCTCAGGCAGGCCTTCTGCGCGGACTTGTAGTCCTCGCCGGTCTTGCCCTTGTTCTTGGCCGAACAGTCGGCCATGCGCTGCTGCTGTGGGGTGGCCGCTTGGGCCAGCACGGGGCTGCCGATCAGCAGCAGGCAGGCCAGCAGGGACACAGTCTTCATGGCAACACTCCACGCATGGGTAGGGTTGCGCGCAGCTTCTGCCCACCGATGAGCAGGCCGCGTGAAGAGGCTGGCGGCCGCGCAGGGCCGCCAGCGAACGCATGGATCAGCCGACTACGCGGGTACCGAAGATGCGATCACCCGCGTCGCCCAGGCCCGGCAGGATGTAGCCCTTTTCGTTGAGCTGGGCGTCGATGGCGGCGGTGAAGATTTCCACGTCCGGGTGCACGGCCTGCACGGCGGCGATGCCTTCGGGTGCAGCCACCAGGAAAATGCCCTTGATGCGACGCGCGCCGGCACGCTTGAGCATGTCGATGGTGGCGATCAGGGTGCCGCCGGTGGCCAGCATCGGGTCCAGGATCAACGCATCACGCTCTTCCAGGCGACCGGTCAGGCGCTCGAAGTAGGGCACCGGCTGCAGGGTCTCCTCGTCACGCTGCAGGCCCACCACGCTGACCCGCGCGGCCGGGATCAGCGACAGCACGCCGCTGAGCATGCCCAGCCCGGCACGCAGGATCGGCACCACGGTGATCTTGGCCCCGGCGATGCGCTGCACCGTCACCGGACCGGCCCAGCCGGCCATGGTGTGGGCTTCGGTGTCCAGGTCGGCGGTGGCCTCATAGGCCAGCAGGCCGCCGAGCTCGTTGGCCAGTTCGCGGAAATCCTTGGTGCTCAGGGACGCATCGCGCATCAGGCCGATCTTGTGCTGCACCAGCGGATGGCGCACTTCGACGATTTTCATGGGGAAAGGCAAGGGAAGCAGGAAGGCCGCTAGTGTGCCGCAACCCCACCCGAAGCCAAAGCCCAACCGCGGCCAGCGGCGCTCCCGGCCGCCCGTGTGTCACGCCCATGCAACCTCCCGGACATACCGTGCTGACCCAATCTTTACGCCGTTGGGGAATGCCGTGCAGAACAAGAGCGTGTTGGGCCGGGCGATCAGCCTGTCGTTGCTGGTGATGGCCAGTCCGTCGGTATTCGCCGCCGAGACCGCGGTGGGCGCCGGGGCCAGCGGCGCCGGGGCCGTCGACCTGGACCGGGTCGAAGTGCGCCCGCAGCTGGAGTCGCAGACCCGCGCGGTCGACCTCAAGCGCAGCAGCGACGCCATCGAAGACGCCGTATCGTCCGACGCCATGGGCGTGTACCCGGACAAGAACGTGGCCGAGTCGCTGCAGCGCCTGCCCGGCGTCAGCGTCACCCGTGACCAGGGCGAGGGCCGGTTCGTGGTGATCCGTGGCCTGGACGCCAACCTCAACAGCGTCAGCGTCGACGGCATCGCCATCGGCACCCCGGAAGATTCCAGCCGCGCCGCGCCGCTGGACGTGATTCCCTCCGATTCGACCGAGCGCCTGCGCGTGGTCAAGTCGCCCACCCCGGACATGCCCGGCGACGCCATCGGCGGCGCGATCCTGGTGGAGTCGGCCTCGGCCTTCGACCGCGACGGGCGCAGCCTGCGCGGCAAGATCGAAGCCAGCCACCAGCAGCTGTCCGGCGAGACCAGCCCGAAGGCGGCCTTCAACTACAGCGAGGTGTTCGCCGATACCTTCGGCGTGGCGGTGGGCGTGAACTACCAGAAGCGCACCTTCGAATCGGACAATACCGAGGTGGAGTACGGCAACTTCGAGGGCGGTGCCGACGACGACCTGTTCGCCACCAGCCTGCAGCGCCGCAAGTACGAGATCGAACGCAAGCGCATCGGCGCCAACCTCAACCTGGACTGGCATCCCGACGAGGACAACCGCTACTACCTGCGCACGCTGTACAGCCAGTTCGACGACGCCGAAACGCGCCAGCGCACCATTTTCGATTTCGGTGACGAAGGCATCACCGCGCTGGGTGGCAACCAGTACCGCGTGGACGACCTGGCCGCCGACAGCATCCAGAAACGCATGCGCTACCGCACCAAAAAGGAAAACACCTTCGCCGCCAGCATGGGCGGTGAGAACCGCCTGAGCGGCGCGGTGGTCGACTACAAGGTGGGCTATACGCGCACCGAAGAGCGCGTCAACGACGAGATGGAAGCGCGGTTCGAGTACGCCGGCGACGACCTGTCCGCCACCATCGACCAGAACAGTCGGGTGCCGCGCATCGCGCTCAGCGATGCGGGCTGGATGGACAACGGCAACTACGACTTCGATCGCGTGGTGCTGTCGCCCAAGCGGGTGGACGACAAGGAACACAGCGCGCAGGTCAACCTGCGCTTCGACGGCGACAACGCCAGCTACAAGTTCGGCCTGCTCGGCCGCTGGCGCGACCGCGACGTGGACAGCAACGAGCGTGAACTGCGGGTTGGCCCGGACATCGCCCTGTCCGACTGGACCACCGGCACGCCCGAGCACCGCGGCGGCACGCTGGGGCAGGGCATGAGCTCGGACGCGATGCGCCGCTACTGGGCGCAGTTCGGCGGCCAGTACAGTGCGCGCCCGCAGGATGCCGGCGGCAATGCGCTGGCCTCGCTGGAAGAGGACTACACCGCCCGCGAGGACATCTTCGCCAGTTACGCGATGGGCACCTGGGACATCGGCGCGCTGCGCGTCATCGGCGGCGTGCGTGTGGAGAACACCCAGTTCAGCGCCACCGGCAACAGCGTGGACGTGGCCAGCAACGGCCGCACTTACACCGTGACCCCGCTCACCGTCAGCCGCAGCTACAGCAACGTACTGCCCGGCCTGCACCTGCGTTACGACGCCGGTGATGCCTGGGTGCTGCGCGCGGCGGCCAACAAGACCGTGTCGCGTCCGTCGTTCGGCGACATCGCCCCGCGCGTCGGCCTGAGCCGGGGCGACGAGGAAGTACGCATCGGCAACCCGCAGCTGGACCCGTACGAATCGAAGAACATCGATCTGTCGCTCGAGAAGTACATCGGCACCACCGGCATCCTGTCGCTGGGCCTGTTCCACAAGTCGATCGACGGCTACATCGTCAACACGGTGAGCACCTCCGACCCGGCCTACCCGGACTTCACGGTCACCCGCGTGATCAACGGCAACAAGGCCACCGTCAAGGGCGCCGAGTTCAACTGGCAGCAGCAGCTGGCCTTCCTGCCCGCGGGCTGGGATGGCCTGCTGGTGGGCGCCAGCGGGACCTGGCTGGATACAGATTTCGACCCGGGCCTGGCCGGGCGCGAACGCGACGACTTCATGCTGCCGCGCGCCTCCAAGCACGTCTACACCGCGCATGTCGGCTATGAGAAGGCCGGTTTCAGCACCCGCGTGGCAGCGGTGTACCGCAGCGAGTACCTGGACACGCTGGGTGACAGCAGGGCCTACGACATCTACGTGGCGCCCAACACCCAGCTGGATTTCAGCCTGGACTACAAGATCACCGCCAACGTGAGCGTGTACCTGGAAGCGCAGAACCTGCTTGACAAGCCGCTGGAGCTGTACCAGGGCACGCGCGCGCGCACCCTGCAGATGGAAGAGTACGGCCGCACCTATGCGCTGGGCCTGAAGGTGGCGCTGTGATGCGCGCACGTCATGCCGTGGCGGTGGTAAGCCTGGCCCTGCTGGCGGCGTGCAAACCGGCGTCCGCCCCGGCGGCCGATGCGCCCGCCAGCGCCGCCGCAGCCCGTTCGGTAGCCACCGTGGCCGAAGCCTTCCTCACCCCGATGACCCCGGCCGACAACATCGACTCGCCGGCCAGCTGGACCGCGCCTGACGGCAAGCAGTGGCTGATCGCCACCGCCAAGACCACCCACAAGCTGGTGGTCTATGACGGCCAGACCGGTGCGCACCTGCGTGACGT
>NZ_QAIW01000221.1:8704-9574 GCF_003061285.1 Stenotrophomonas sp. HMWF003
CGACCGCCCCAACGGCATCGCCGTGATCGACGACCTGGTGCTGGTGGTGGAGCGCGACAACCACCGCGTGCAGGTGCTGCACCTGCCCGATTTCGCCCCGCTGGGGGTGTTCGCCGCCGACGACCTGCGCAAGCCCTATGGGCTCTGGGTGAACAAACAGCGCGAAGGCTACGACGTCTACGTCACCGACTCCTACGATGCCGGCGAAGACGCGCAGGGCAATGACGTGCTGCCGCCCCTGGCCGAACTGGACAAGCGCGTGCGTCGCTACGCACTCACGTTGAAGGGGAGCGCGCTGGACGCCACGCTGGTGGGCAGCATCGGCGACACCAGCGAGGCCGGCGCCCTGCGCGTGGTCGAATCGATCTGGGGCGATCCGGCCAACGACCGTCTGTTGATTGCCGAGGAAGACGAGACCTACGCCAGCGAAATCAAGGTGTACACGCTGGAAGGCCGCTTCACCGGCACCACCTTCGGCCGCGATGCCTTCAAGGCACAGGCCGAAGGCGTGATGCTGAAAACCTGCGGCAAGGACGGCTGGTGGATCACCACCGAGCAGGGCAAGCAGCGCAGCGTGTTCCACCTGTTCGACCGCCACACCTTAAAGCACGTCGGCGCCTTCCAGGGCAACACGGTGGCCAACACCGACGGCATCTGGCTCGACCAGGGAGCCTCTGCGCGGTTCCCGCACGGGGTGCTGTATGCCGTGCATGACGACCAGGGCGTGGTGGCGTTCGACTGGGCCAACGTCGCCCGGCAGCTGTCGTTGCCGCTGGAGTGCGCGCCATGACCCGCGCCATGCTCGCCACGGCGGCGCTGCTGGTTGTGCTGCTGCTGGGCAACGGCCCGGCCGCGGCAAAGACACCGGAC
>NZ_QAIW01000221.1:9585-13963 GCF_003061285.1 Stenotrophomonas sp. HMWF003
CGGCGCAGGACGCCGCGCGCGGCTTCGGGGTGTCCTGGCGCACCGATGCGTCGGTCAGTGCGCCCACGCTGGAGTGGGTGGTCGCGGGCGATTCGCCTGACGTGGGCACGCCCACCCGCATCACGGCGGCCACGCGCGCGCTGGAGACCGAGAACGGCACGGCGCACTACCATCGCGCCGACGTGGCCGGGCTGCAGCCGGACACGCTGTATCTCTGGCGCGTGCAGGGCAACGGCACCTGGAGCGCGTGGCACCAGCTGCGCACCGCAGGCACCGCCCGGCAGCCGCTGACGTTGCTGTACTTCGGCGACACCCAGAACAAGAACCTCAGCCACGTCTCGCGCGTGCTGCGTGCGGGCATCAAGGCCGCACCGGATGCGCGCCTGAGCCTGTTCGCCGGCGACCTGGTCAGCGGTGGCGACGGCCAGGACGACAGCGAGTGGGGCGAGTGGTTCGCCGCCGCCGGCTGGCTGCCGCAGGAAACCGCCGTGGCCCCGGCCATCGGCAACCACGAGTACGTCGAGGAGTTCGAAGACACCCCGCAGGAGCGGCGCGTGCTGGGTCGGCACTGGCCGGTAACCTTCGCGCTGCCGCGCAATGGCGTGGACGCGGCCGACACCAGCACCTACTGGTTCGACTACCAGGGCGTGCGCATCGCCGTGCTCGACGGCACCTCGGCACTGGACCTGGGCACGGCGCAGGCGCAGGCCGCGTGGCTGGACACGGTGCTGGCCGACAACCCGCACCCGTGGAGCATCGTGCTGCTGCACCAGCCGTTCTATTCACCGCGCGAGGGCCGCGAGAACACCGAGCTGCGGGACGTGCTGCTGCCGGTGGTGCGCCGCCACCAGGTGGACCTGGTGCTGCAGGGCCACGACCACACCTATGGCCGTCGCGGCGAGGGGCAGGGCGCCACCCCGCAGTTCGTGGTCACCGTGGCCGGTCCCAAGCAGTACCGCCTGTCGGACGAAGCGCGTGCCACGATGGCGCCGGTGGGCGAAGACACCCAGCTCTACCAGGTGCTGAAGATCGACCCGCAGCACCTGCGCTACGAAGCACGCACGGTCACCGGCCAGCTGTACGACGGCTTCGAACTGACCCGTGCTGCCGATGGACGCAAGCGCAAGACCGAACTGACGCAGGGACGTATCGCCCCCCGCGACTGCACGCGCGCACAGACCCTGAAGGGCCGCGCCGACCGTTGCTGGGAATGACCCCCGGGCCGGGCCGTTGCGACGCGCCCGGCCGCTGCTGGAGAAGAAGATGACCCCCCGACGCGTTCTGCCCCTGGCCGCCATCGCCGCCGCCTTGCTGCTGCTGGCCGGCGCCGGCGGCGCCACCAATGCCGTGCTGCACCCGTTCCTGGCCGCCCAGCCCAGGGAGGCCCCGGACGAGGCCAACCTGGCCGTGGAAATCCCGGCCGGCAGTTTCACCAAGTACGAGATCAAGGAAGACGGTCTGGTCCACGTGGACCGCTTCCAGTCGATGCCGGTGGCGTACCCGGCCAACTACGGGTCGATGCCACGCACACTGGCCGGCGACAACGACCCGCTCGACGCGCTGGTGCTGACCCGCGAGCCGCTGCATCCCGGCGTGATCGTGCGGTTCCGTCCGATCGGGTTCCTGAAGATGCTCGACAACGGCGAACATGACGAGAAGGTCATCGGCGTACCCACCGATAAGCTCGACCCCACCTACGCCGGCATCCGCGACCTGCAGGACCTGCCGCTGATCGAACGCCAGCGCATCGAAGCCTTTTTCCGCGTGTACAAGGACCTGCCCGAAGGACGCAATCCGGTGCAGCTCGATGGCTGGGGCAACGCCGCCGAGGCCAAGGCACTGATCCGTGCCTCGATGCAGCGTTTCGACCTGCAGCAGCAGCGTCGCAAAGGGGATTGAGGCGTCGTTCGCCGTTGTATCCTCTGCCCACATGGACGAGGGCCTGGCGATGCGGAAGGCAGGGTGGGCAACGCAGCTGAGCGCGGTGCTGCTGGCATGGGAACTGCAGTTGCTGGCCGTGCCGATGACCGTGCTCGGCGTGTTTGCACTGGCCTGGTTGTGGGGCCCTGCGCATCACCCCGACCACGTGCCGATGCGGGCGGCCGTGTGCGTGGCCCTGGTCGCCTTTGTTGGCTTCTGGCGGCTGGTGCTCGGTTTCTTCCGTGCCGGCCGCCGCCTGGGCGGTACGCCGGTCTGGGCATGGGCGTGCACGGCGGCCGGCGTAGCGTTGTGCGCGGCCGGGTTGGGCGTGGGCCTGTTCGAACGCCCCACCGGGTGGGCCTACATAGGCGTCATGGGCCTGCCCATGCTGCTGCCGCTGGGGCACATGGTGGCCCTGTCGTGGTGCACCACCCGGCAACGGCCGGGCCGCTGAGCAACCGCGCCGCGCCGCCTGCTGCGCAGTTCATGGGGGTGCCTGCCCGTTGTATGCTCGGCGCTCCGCAGCCGGGGGGCAATGATGGAAAAGTCGCAGTGGGCAGACGGGTGTGGCGTGACCTTGCTGATACTTGAACTGCTGGTGCTGGCCTTGCCGGTGACCGTGCTCGATGGCATCGGCCTGCTGTTCCTGTCGCGCCCCACCGGCCACCCGGATTACGCACCGATGCTGGTTGGCGTGCTGCTGGCCAGCGTGGCATTGGTCGGCTTCTGGCGGCTTGCGTTCGGCTTCCTGCTCGATGGCCTGACCCTGCGCGATGCACCGCGCTGGGCACGCTGGTGCACAGGCACCGGCGTGTTGCTGTGCCTGGGAGCGTTGCTGGTTGCCGGCGTCTTCAACCGGCTCAACGCGCTGGCCTTCGTCGGTGTGCTTGGCCTGCCGGTGATGGTGCCGCTGGGCCACATGCTGGCGGTGTCCCGGCGCGTGCCCACGCCACCGCCGCTGCCCTAGCCGTGCTCAACCGCGCGCGGTGATCGCCTTGTCCGCGCGGCGCTTGAATACCGTCATTTCCTTCTCGGCCTGCTTGTCGCCATTGCGCTGCGCCACGGCGATGCCTTCCTGCCACGCCCGCGCCGCCGCATCGGCATCGCCGGCGGCCAGCCAGGCCTTGCCCAGCAGTTTCCAGCCCGCCGAATAGGCCGGGTTCTGTGCCACGCAGCGCTGCAGGTGCGCGGCCGCCTGGGCAGGCTCGCCCGCATCGAGCAGGCCCTTGCCCAGGCTGAAGCGCAGCAGCGCACTGTCGCGGCCGGCGTCTAGCATGCGCTGCAGGGCGGTCATGTCCATGGCGAAGCCTCCAGGTCGGCGCGGCCATCGATAGGGGTGTAGCGGCTGCGGTGGTAGGCCAGCGCCGCGCCCGGTGCGGCCTCGACGCAGACCACCCGGCCCAGGATCAACAGGTGGTCGCCCACCGGCACGCTGCGCTCAACCGTGCACAGCAGCCAGCCGACGGCGTCGCGCACCCGGGGGGCGGCACCCGCCATGTCGAGCACGTCCGTCCCCGTTGGCGTGCGGCGACGCCGCGGATCGGCGAAGTGGCGCGCCACGGCTTCCTGCGCTGAAGACAACACACTGATGCCGAAGTGCGGCGCGTCGCGGAACCTCGGCAGGTCGGCGGCGTGTTCGCCGATGCTCCATGCCACCAACGGTGGCCGCAGCGACAGCGTGGTGAACGAGTTGATCGTCATCGCCACCGGATTGCCCGCCGCCCCATGCACGGCGACCACCGCCACGCCGGTCGGGTACTGCCCGAAGACGTGGCGCAACGCCGCCGGATCCGGCCCGGTCCCGTCGGCGTCGGCGGCGATGACCGCCGCCGCGTCCAATGCCGGGCCGGTGCGCATCAGCGCCCGCCCGCCGCCTCGAACCGGCGTGCCACGTCGGCCCAGTCGATCAGGTTGAAGAACGCGCCGATGTAGTCGGGGCGGCGGTTCTGGTAGTGCAGGTAGTAGGCGTGCTCCCACACGTCCAGGCCCAGGATCGGGGTGCCGCCGGACAGGTTGGCGTACGCGCCCATCAACGGGCTGTCCTGGTTGGGGCTGCTTTCCACCAGCAGGCGACCGTCGCGGCCCAGCGTCAACCAGGCCCAGCCGCTGCCGAAGCGGGTCTGCGCGGCCTTGGTGGACGCATCCTTGAAGGCATCGTAGCCGCCCAGATCACGCTCGATCGCTGCGGCCAGCGCGCCGCTGGGCGTGCCGCCGTCGGCACTGAGCACGGTCCAGAACAGGCTGTGGTTGGCATGCCCGCCGCCGTTGTTGCGCACGGCGGTGCGGACGCTTTCCGGCAGCGCGTCGATATCGGCGATCAGCTGTTCCACCGGCATCGCCTCGATGCCGGCGTCGGCCAGCGCGGCGTTGAGGTTGTTGATGTAGGTCTGGTGGTGGCGCGCGTGGTGGATCTCCATCGTCTGCGCGTCGAAGTGCGGCTCCAGGGCGTCGTAGGCGT
>NZ_QAIW01000018.1:0-8138 GCF_003061285.1 Stenotrophomonas sp. HMWF003
CCGACAAGGCCGCGCTGGCCACCACCCTGGGTGGCACCCTGCGCGCCGACGTCGACCTGCTGAATGCGACCAACTTCTACACCGACCGACTGTTCGGCGTGTGGGTGTCGGTGGACCTGCTGCAGCCGGACCGCAATGCGCCGTACCTGGTGCAGGGTGGCCTGGGCCTGCCCGACCGCGACTTCTACCTGCAGGGCGGCCGCATGGCCGAGCTGCGCAAGCAGTACCAGGCGTACATCGCCCAGGTGCTGCAGCTGGCTGGCGTGGCCGACCCGGCGGCCAAGGCGCAGCGCATCCTGGCGCTGGAGACCAAGATCGCCCAGGCCCACGCCACCCAGGAAGAAACCAATGACGTGGCCAAGGGCGCCAATGCCTGGAAGCAGGCCGACCTGAACGCCAAGGCGCCGGGCATGGACTGGGCCGCGTTCCTGGCCGGTGCCAAGCTGGGCGAGCAGCAGGACTTCATCGTGTGGCAGCCCAAGGCCGTGGCCGGCATCTCGCGCCTGGTGGCCACCGAGCCGCTGGACGTGTGGAAGGACTACCTGGCCTTCCACGCGCTGGACCGTGCCGCGCCGTACCTGCCGAAGACCTTCGCCGATGCGCGTTTCGCCTTCCACGGCACCACCTTGAACGGCACCCCGCAGCAGAGCGAACGCTGGAAGCGCGCGGTGGATGACAGCAACCACGCCGTCGGCGAGGCCATCGGCAAGCTGTATGTGGAACGCCACTTCGACCCGGCCACCAAGGCCCGTGCCGACGAGATGGCCAAGAACATCATCGCCGCCTTCGCCAAGCGCATCGACGCGCTGGCGTGGATGTCGCCGCAGACCAAGGCGCACGCCAAGGCCAAGGTGGCCGGGCTGACCGTGGGCATGGGTTACCCGGAGACCTGGCGCGACTACGCCGGCCTGGAGATCAAGCGCGATGACGCCCTGGGCAATGCCGAGCGCGCCGAGCAGTTCGAGTACCAGCGCAACATCGCCAAGCTGGGCAAGCCGGTCGATCACGGCGAGTGGGCGATGCTGCCGCAGACCATCAACGCGATGAACGTGCCGCTGGAAAACCGCCTGGTGTTCCCGGCCGCGATCCTGCAGCCGCCGTTCTTCGATGGCGCTGCCGACGACGCGGTGAACTACGGCGCCATCGGTGCAGTGATCGGCCACGAGATCAGCCACGGCTTCGACAATGCCGGTGCGCTGTTCGATGAAACCGGCAAGCTGCACAACTGGTGGACGGCCGATGACCTGAAGAAGTTCAACGCCGCCGGTGACGCGCTGGCCGCGCAGTTCAGCAGCTACCAGCCGTTCCCGGGCGTGTCGGTCAACGGCCGCCTGACCCTGGGCGAGAACATCGCCGACGTGGCCGGCCTGGCCACCGCCTACGACGCCTACCAGCTGTCGCTGCAGGGCAAGCCGGGCCAGACCCTGGAAGGCTTCAGCCCGGACCAGCGGTTCTTCCTGGGCTTTGCCCAGGCCTGGCGCAGCAAGGCGCGCGAGCAGGCCCTGCGCAACTCGCTGCTGACCAACGTGCACGCACCGGGCCAGTTCCGCGCGCTCACCGTGCGCAATCTGGACGCGTGGTACCCGGCGTTCGAGGTCAAGGACGGCCAGAAGCTGTACCTGGCCCCGGACAAGCGCGTCAAGGTGTGGTGATCGCTTTTACTGCGTAACGGTGACACCTGAAAACGGGCGCTTCGGCGCCCGTTTTCGCGTCTGGGGCGCGGTGAACGGCCGGCGCGCATCGGCTGGTGTTGAACGCCCGCACGCCAATCCGGGCCCTGCGGCGATGGCGCAGCCGACCAACGGTCGGCTCTACGAGGAAGGCCACTCGGCCAGCACGCTGGCCGGCAGGCCCATCCGTGCGCAGGCGCGCGGGGCCAGGCCGTCCTGCAGCGCGCGCCGGAACAACGGGGTCATCGCGCGCAGCACGCGCGCGGAGGTGCGTGCCTGTGCGCGCTGCATCCCCGTGCGTTCCAGCATCGCCTCGGCCCAGTCCGGCAGCAACGCCGCACCCGCGCCCAGGAACAGCTCACGCGACAACCCGGCCATCGGCACCGGCAGGCGGATGCCCGACAACACCCCCAGCACTTCGCGCGAGCGCGCATCGAACCGAAGCTGCGGCAACTGCCGGGCGAAGTATGCGTCCACCTCCGCTTCGGACGCGGGCACGTCGGTGGCGCCCAAGGCCTCGGCGACGCGCTTGTACTCGCGGTAATACTGGTCGGCCACCGCGCCGGGCACCTCGCGGCAGTAGCGCCGGCAGCCCTGCAGGAAGCCGTACGCCTCTGTCACGTGGACCCAGGTGAGCAGGGCCGGATCATCGGCTGAATACGCGCGCCCGTCGGCGCTGTGCCCGCGTACCTGCGCGTGGATGCGTTTCACCTTGGCCACCAGCGCGTCCACCTCGCTGCTGGGCGCATACGTGGTGCCGGCCACGAAGGCCGTGGTGCGTCGCAGCCGCCCGACCAGGTCGTCGCGGAAGTTGGAGTGGTCGTACACCCCGGCCAGGGCCAGCGGGTGCAGGGTCTGCAGCATCAACGCGCACAGACCGCCGGCGAGCATGCCGGGAAATTCTGAATGCACGCGCCAGGTGGCACTGTGGGGGCCGAACCAGCCCGGGTCGCCGCGCGGATGGTCGTACTCGATGCCGCTCTGGCCGCGGGGGAAGGCGCCCAGCACCCAGCGCCGGATGGGCGCGGTGACGGGCTGGGAAAGACGGTGCAGCAACGGCGGCATCTCAGGGGGTCCAATCGGGCGAAGGCGACGGCAGTCTGCGCGGTCGGCGCCGATTCTGGCCGATCCCGGGGCCTGCGGGGAGCCCCTGCGCTCACCCGGCGTTCGATGTGCGGGTGCAGCATGATTTTACCTGCGACATCTTGTCGCAGGCTGCGATCGCGATGATGCACCGCATCAGGCCACCCGCATTCAGAAACATCTGCCCGGCGGCTTCGCATTTCCCCCATTGCACGACCCGCTGGAAGTGCTAGAACTGAATCCGCCTCACGTTCGTCCAATGCGCTGCCGCACGTTCCAGAAGGAGCACGTCATGATCGCTTTGTTCAAGGGTTTGGGTTTGCTGTTGCAGGACAACGAGCTGTATGGCAGCCCGTTCGAAAAACAGGTCGCGCATTGGCGTAACAAGAGCGAACAGCAGATCCGCGAGGAAGTGGCGGTGCTGGCCAAGGCCAAGGGCCAGTGGCTGATGGCCTCGATTGTCGGCTGGCAGGCAGCGTCGCTGCTGATACTGGGCCTGATCTCCAACTACCTGTGGAAAGACGATTTCCATATCACCTTCACCCGCGTGGTGATCGTGTTCGGCTCCTGGATCTCGATCCTGTTCGTGATCTGGTTCATGGCCAACATGTTCGACCATACCGCCGGTTTCGAGCGCTGGATGAAGGCCTTCAACAGCCGCGCCCGCATCACCTCCGACGCCGACAGCGTGGAATGCGTGGCCGAAGCGCTGGACATGGCCCAGCATTATCCTGAGGTACTGGACTATAAGCAGGCCGTCACCGCGCGCCGCGAGCTTCGCCACGAAGACATCCGCATCATGCGCGAGATCGGGCGGATGCAGCAGCACACCGAACTGGTCGGCCAGCTCAACCACGTGGGCGAGCAGGACAACCGCAGCAACCTGCACCTGCAACCCGCGTACTGACCAACCCGGAAAGTGGGGGGAGCCACAATGCCATCGTGATCACTCACGGTGGCATTGTTCTTTGGGCTGCTCACTGACGCACTGGTTGAAGCCGGCCGGCAGCCCCGCCATCTGCTCGGTCTTGCCGACGGCCACCGCCAGCCTGTGCAGCGGTGGCTTCGCGCACGGGGTGCCCTTGCGGCAGGACGGGTCAAGCAGCAGGTAGTGGCAGGTGCCACTGCTGCTGGCGATGCACTCGAAGTGCGCCACGCCGTCCACCAGGGTGCTCTTGCTGTACAGCGCATCCACGCCGTTGGCACGGATCCGGGTCACCGACGTGTTGCTGGATTGCTGGCACCCGGCCAGCAGTACCACGGCGACGCACAGGGGCAGGAAAGTACGCATGATCACTCCAGGAAGAAAGAGGACCTGCCCGGGCTACATGCCCCGGAACAGGCTCATGAACGGTTGACTGACATTGAGCACCTCGGCCCGGTGTTTCAAGCGCAGCTGGCCGCGGCCGGTGTCGTCGCGGCTCACCGCGGCTACTGCTTTCATGTTGACGATGGTGGAGCGATGGATCTGGCGGAAACGCTGCGGGTCCAGCACGTCCAGCAGCTCGCGCAACGGCGTGCGCAGCAGGCTTTCGCCCTGCTCGGTGACCACGGTGGTGTATTTGCTGTCGGCACGGAAGTACACCACGTCTTCGAGCATGATCAGTTGGGTGTCGCGCCCGTTGCTGGCGGTGATCCAGGCCAGCGGCGGCGCACTGCCGGGCGCCGTGCCGCCCTGCGCCAGGCGCTGCAGCAGCTGCTCCAGCATGGCGTTGTCCGGCCGGCCCTGCTGCATGCGCGCCAGAATGCGCTCACGGGTGGCCAGCAGGCGCTCGTCGCTGACCGGCTTGAGCAGGTAGTCCATCGCGCCCTGTTCGAAGGCGTCGATCGCGTACTGGTCGTAGGCGGTCACGAACACCACCTGGGTACGCGGGCTGATCTCGGGCAGCGCGCGCGCCACGTCGATGCCGGTGATGCCGGGCATGCGGATGTCCAGGAAGGCCAGGTCGGGTTTCAGCTCGGCCAGCTTTTCCAGCGCGCACGCACCGTCTTCGCATTCGGCCACCCGCCGCAGCTCCGGCCACAACCGCTGCAGCTGCGCCACCAGCGACTGCCGCAGCAGGTCTTCGTCTTCGGCGATAAGGGCATCAAGCTGCATGGATGGCCTCGCGCGCATCGCGCGGCAGGGTAATGGTGGCGGCAACGCCACTGGGGAAGTTGGAGACGATGGCCACCCCGGCGCGTTCGCCGCAGGTCAGGCGCAGGCGTTCGCGCAGGTTCTTCAGGCCAATGCCGGTGCCGCTGGTGCCCTGGCCGAAGCCCAACCCGTCGTCGGCGACCGTGAGGGTGACATGGTCGTCGAAGGCACGCGCGATGATCCACACCGTGCCGCCGCCGGGCTTGGGTTCCAGGCCATGCTTGATCGCGTTTTCCACCAGCGTCTGCAGCGCCATCGACGGCAACGGCAGCGTCAACAGCATGGGGGGCACGTCGACCTGCAGCGCCAGCCGCGCACCCATGCGGATCTTGAGAATCTCCAGATAGGCCTGGGTGCGCTCCAGTTCCACGCCCAGGGTGGACATCGACTCGTCCACGCTCGGCAGCGAGCTGCGCAGGTACTGGATCAGATGCCCCAGCATCTGGTCGGCGCGCGGCGGATCGGTGCGGGTCAGCACCTGCGCATTGGCCAGCGTGTTGTACAGGAAGTGCGGTTCCACCTGGGCGTGCAGCAGGTTGAGCTTGGCCACCGACAGTTCCTTCTCGGTGGCGGTCTGTTCGGCCGCGGCCTGCTCGTCGCGGCGCTGTTCGGACACGCGCCGGGTGATGGCGCGGGTTACCGCTTCGGCATTTTCGAAGTTGCTGCCCTCGTCCACGGCCAGCAGGTCGGCCCAGACCCCGGCATCGGGTTCGAACAGCAGGGTGACGCTGCTGGTGCCCTGCCCCGGGGTGACCGTGGCCAGCACGCTGTTGCGGCGGATCGCCAGCCGCGCCGGCAGGTTCCAGCGCGAGGGCGGCCGGCCGTTGTAGGGATCCACGCGGCGCACGTAGGCACGCACCTGCAGGCTGCCGGCGGCGCTTTCGATGTCTTCCACGCGGGGCAGTTCGGCGATGGCCTTTTCCAGCAGCGCAAAGGCCGGGCCGGCGTCCATCGGCAGTTCGATCTGGCGACGCTGGCGGCTGGACAGGGTGGTGCCGTCCAGGCGCCCGGCGATCAGCCAGACCCGGCGGATGTGGGTGATGCAGCTGCCGATGGCGGTGACCGCCAGGAACATGGCCAGCAGCCCGAAGACCCACCCGGGGCCATCGTCCATGCCGCTGAAAATGCCACTCCAGACAAAGCCCGCCACGATGATGGCGGCGGCCCAGGCCAACAGGATGCGGAGGATCAGTGCGAGGCTGGCGAACACGGCGGCGTCTTCACATAGGGAGTGAGGCGAGCATAGCCCTGCCACCGTTGGGAACAAGCGGCATGCGACGAAAGCCGGGAATGGGGGGATGAAGCACCGATCACGTTGCGCCGGGCTCTGCCCGGCGCAACGGCCGGGGTGTCCCCACCGGGGATGCCGGTGGGGACGGTGGGGTTACCTGCGCTCGGCGGCGCTGGCGTCGCGCGGGGCGCGGAACTGGGAATCGGCGCTCCAGTTCGGCCAGGTACGCGAGTTGGCCAGCTGGTTGCCCAGCGTGTACAGCACCTCCAGGTCGCGCGAGGCGCCGGCGAAGGTCCAGTCCGGCTGCCACTCATCGCCCTGCTGGTGGTAGCGCTTGGCGGTGTAGTCATCCGAGGCCGCCTTGCCGGCCGCCACGCCGCCCTTCACCCAGTCCTGGCCGGCCGAGTAGGACACCGCCGGCACGCCGCGCTTGGCGAACGGGAAGTGATCGGAGCGGAAGAACAGGCCGGCTTCCGGCTTCGGGTCCGGGGTGTAGCGGATATCCCAGCCCTTGGCCACGTCCTTGAGCTGGTCCAGCAGTTCCAGCTTGGCCGACCCGTAGATGCCGAAATCACGCGACGGCCCGAACGGCGCCATGCCGTCCATGTTGATCACCGCCACGGTCTTGCTCAGCGGATACAGCGGGTGGCTGGCGTAGTACTCCGAACCCAGCAGGCCCTTTTCCTCGGCGGTGACGGCCAGGAACAGCACCGACCGCTCCGGGCGCTTGCCCTTGGCGAACCCACGCGCCAGTTCGATCAGCGACGCGGTGCCGCTGGCGTTGTCGAGCGCGCCGTTGAAGATGGTGTCGCCGTTGGCGTCGGGCTTGCCCACGCCGATGTGGTCCCAGTGTGCGCTGTACACCACGGTCTCGTCGGGATGCTTGCTGCCTTCCAGGCGCGCGGCCACGTTGTGCGAGGTGATCACTTCGGTCTTGACCGCGTACTTGGCCGAGAAGGTTTCGCCCTTCAGTTCCACCGGGTTGAAATCGCGGGTCTGGGCCTGGCGCTTGAGCGCCTCGAAATCCAGTCCGGCGCGCTTGAACAGGTCCACCGCGAGGTCGCGCTGGATCCAGCCTTCCAGCAGCGGATGTGCCTCGGCGGGGGTGTCGCGGACCACGTCGAACATGGTGTTGGTGTTGGAGCCGGCCACCGTGGCCCAGCCGTACGATGCCGGTGCGGTCTCGTGCACGATCAGCACGCCAAGGGCGCCCTGGCGCGCGCCTTCTTCGTACTTGTAGGTCCAGCGACCGTAGTAGGTCATGCCCTTGCCGTCGAAATCGCCTTGGCCGCTTTCGAAGTCCGGGTCGTTGATCAACACCACGGCGATCTTGCCCTTCAGGTCCACGCCCTTGAAGTCGTCCCAGTTGCGCTCACCCGCCTTGACGCCATAGCCGAGGAAGACCAGCGGCGCGTTCTTGATGTCCACGGCGCTGGCACCGTTCATCGCGGCGCGCACGGCGATTTCCTTGCCCTGGCTCAAGGTCTGCGGCGTACCCTTGCTGCTCAGCGACAGGTTCGGCGTACCGACGATATCGCCCTTGAGCAGCGGCACGGCCTGGGTCCACAGGCGCTTGCCGTCCTTGAGGTCGCCGCCCGGCTGCAGGCCGGCCGCCGCGAACTGCTTGCTCAGGTAGGCCACGGTCTTCTCCTCGCCCGCGGTGGCCGGGGAGCGGCCCTCGTAGGCATCGGAGGCCAGTTCCTTGACGTCCGCGGAGATCCGCGCGCCATCGAATTTGGGCGTTGCCGCCATCAGGGCACTGGACACCGACAGGGCCAGCACGCTCAGTACTACTCGCTTCATCGCTCTCTCCACAGCTTGGACCACGAAAACCCAAGTGTAGGGTAGAGCGGGGCTCTGCCCCGCTACCCGGCCACACCACAGCCCCCGTAGAGCGGGGCTCTGCCCCGCTGCCCTGGCCACATCGCGCAACGCAACAGCAGCCGGGCAGAGCCCGGCGCTACGAGGCGCTGCCCCCCCCCCGTAGAGCGGGGCTCTGCCCCGCTCTACGGGGGGG